>NZ_VFWQ01000014.1:0-201653 GCF_006442705.1 Mesorhizobium sp. B1-1-7
GGCGCGAAAATCGCGGATGAAATCATAGGAACCACCGCCGACAAGGTCGAAATCTCCGGCCTGCACGATCGCCTTCAGCGCGCTCATCTCCTCGGGTCCGAAGGTCAGTGGCCGCGCCGCTCCCATCTTGACGCCGGTCCAGCCATTTTCGTTGTGCGAGGCGGTGACCATGGCCACCGATTGGGTTTCCAGCGCGAACTGGGCGAAATAGGCCATCGGCGACAGCGCCAGGCCGATATCCCTCACCCGTGCGCCAGCGGCCATCAATCCGGACACCAGCGCCAGCTTGATCGACAGCGAATAGGAACGGAAATCATGCCCGGTGACGATGTCGGGGCCGGCTCCGAGACGGCGGATCAGCGTGCCAAGCCCCATGCCGAGCGCCTGGACACCGATCAAGTTGAGCTCCGGCGGCACAGCCGAACCGGGGTGGCCAAACCACCAGCGCGCGTCATATTCGCGGAAGCCGGACGGCTTTATCAGCGCCGCGGTTTCGAATTCGAAGCTGTTGGGCAAGGCCTCGCCGACGATCCTGGGGGTCAAGACTGGAAAACTCCAAATGGCTGGAACACAAATTATCGAGGGTCGTGGCTACCATAGGCTTCAAGCCGTGTTTACCCCTAAAACGCGTGGCGTTTGAGGTGATACGTCTTGCCTTGTTTTCAGGTGGGGTATCAGGAGGGCGCCGAAATCGGGATGCGCCAATACGTTGTTTTTTCTGGTCGGAGTGGCAGGATTTGAACCTGCGACCCCCTCGTCCCGAACGAGGTGCGCTACCAGGCTGCGCTACACTCCGTGACCAGACCGCGGGCTTATAGCCGCCACGCCTCGTTCCTGCAAGCGGCAATGGCAGCACTTCTGTCGCATTTCATCTGCTTTGGCCGCGGACGGCGCGGACACCAGGGTTTCCCAAGTATCGTGGCCGAGACGCAGCCTCGTCCAGGCCATTGACGATGTGATCGCCCGTCCATCAACCCAGCCGTCCTCATCCAGCCCTGAAACCGGAACCAAAGCGGACCACCAGCGGTTATCCAAGGAAGGGCTAATCAAGGCAATGGAGAAATTGCAATGAAAACAATGGCCATGTGCGCTTTGGCGCTTTGCATCGGATTGCCGGCGGTGGCTTCGGCAGCCGAGGCCGACGTCGTTATCAGGACCCACCATCGACACCACAACAACGTCAAGATCATCAACGAGTACGGCCAGCGCCTGCATCATCGCCGCCACGGTACAGTTGCGTTCTACGACCACGGCCGCCGGCATCATCGTCGGGACACCGTGATTGTCACGGGCTCCGTCTCGACCTACCGTCACCATCACCGTCACCCCGTAGTGATCGACAACGGCGGATACTGATCACCGTCCGCCTGACCCGGCTCGCCGATCGAGCCGGGCCAGCCAGACGCCCTACAGCGACGTCCCGCGCACAAAGCTCGACCGACGGCTCTCATGCGGCGCCACGCCGCAAAAGCCGTCATTCAACTTTGAAACCTGCAGAATCCGACTTGCTGCCCCCAATGTACCGCGGGTTGCGGCGCCCACCAGAAATCGAGGGTTCGCTCGCCACATCACTCATCACATGAGAGCGGCGAGCGAACCCTATCGGCGCAGGAAGGGACGTGGCTGCGCCAATTGCAAAATCTGGCCGGTTCTCACCCGTGGCCGATTCTCCCCCTTGGCCGGTTCTCCTGGGTGTTCAGCCGAGGGCTATTCCGATAGCCATCAAGGTAATGGCCGCGGCGAAGACCGGTGCGAGCAACCAACGCGCCTGGCCAACACTCTTTTCCATCAGCTTCCTCCCACGATCTTGCAGCGGACAACGGCGGCAAACAGCTGCTGTTCCGCGCGGCGTCCCCGGCAAGACCATTGCCCTTTGCGATCAGACCTAGGTCCGGCACCCCATCCGACCGAAGCCCAACTTGGAACGGTTGTACACGATCCTAATTTGGTTGATTGGGCGGGAAGACAGTCGAATAAAGCGGAAATGAAGAGCATGTCGAATCGTGAGACCGCAAGATCCCATGCCTTAAGCACACGCGTGCATGACCTCAGGACCAAGATGCAGAAGGCTCGGATCACCGAGGACGAAATGAAGACCTTCCAAAGGGTCGCGGCCGTGATGGAGGACGGCCAGGGCCAAATCGATGGCGACGATCTGATCGCCGCATCCTTCGTTGCCGACACGGTGCTGGACAAAAACGCGCCCTGAGTGACCATGCCGACAATTAGCAGACTTTTTGATTCCCATGCCGAAGCAGCCAGGGTCACAGGCGCCTTGGTGGCAGCCGGAGTTCCCCGCGTACAGATTGCCGTCATCGGGCCTTACCATGACGAAGTCGGAGTCTTGAAGACACCCTCGGTCCTGCTTGGCGCCGTCGCTGGGGCGGCGGCCTGCCTGGGCGCTGTCGCAGTCCTAGGCATCAATCCTCTGCCTGCCGGACTGCCGGCAGCGGCGTTGATCGGCGCGACCTGCGGCGGCGGTGCCGGCGCACTGCTCAGGACGTTCGTTACGACCACCGTCGAGCCGGATGATCGGAGCGTCGCCGAGGGGATCGTTCTGGTGACGGCCCATGTCGATGAAAACGAGACCGACGTCGCCCAGGCAGTGCTCGGCGGTGGAGCCTCCGGAACCGGATACGTCGCCAAAGCAGCATGAACACGGACTGCGTGCTCGACAGCAGGCGCAAAACTTTGACGAAATGGGCATCGACCCTAGGTAGCCGATGGTATGAGGGGCCGGTAGACGGCGAGCCGGATGCGGACATGAATTTGATTTCAAAGGAAAAGCCGGCACCGGTTGTTTTGATTGCACTGCTTCTCGTGGCCGGCTTCCTCTTGGCCGGTTGCTCATCGATCGGCAGGACGGTGGACGCGGCGAAATACGACAAAATGAGCTGCCCCGAACTCAACAGCGCACTTGGCGAAAACGCCCGCGAAATCTCGCAGATCGCGATCACGCGCGGCAAGGTCGCCAACACCAGCGTGCCGCGCTGGCTGCTGGGTGGTTCGCGAGTGAAGACGGCGGTCGCAAACCGCGAGACGGCGAGGATCGACCAATTGAAGCAACGGCACGATGCCATTGTCGCCGCGCGGGCGCGCAGGTGCCAGAGGTCGGCGAGCTGAGCAAACAGGCGCCGCCCCGACGACTGTCTTCACCTGAAGCGACGTTTCAGGCGCTCAACCGGAACCGCGTGACATCGATTGCCGCATTCATCAGCGTTTGCGTGTAGGCAGCCTGCGGATTGCTGAAGATCGCCTCGGTCGGCCCTTCCTCGACGATCTTGCCCTGCTTCATGACGATGATGTAGTCGGCCATGGCGCGCACCACGGCAAGGTCGTGGCTGATGAACAGGTAGGACAGTTCGTGGTCGGCCTGCAGCTTGCGCAACAGTTCGACGATTTGTTTTTGCACCGAGCGGTCGAGCGCCGAGGTCGGCTCGTCGAGCACGACCATCTTGGGTTTCAGGATCATGGCGCGGGCAATGGCGATGCGCTGCCGTTGCCCACCGGAGAATTCATGCGGGTAGCGATTGCGCGCGTTTGGATCGAGGCCGACTTCGCGCAGGGCTTCGACCGCGCGCTGGTCGCGCTGCTTGCCCGAAAGATCAGGCTCATGCACCAGCAGCCCTTCGGTGATGACCTGGCCGACGGTCATGCGCGGCGACAGCGAGCCGAACGGATCCTGGAAGACCAGTTGCATCTGGCGTCGCAGCGGCCGCATCGCCTGCCGGTCGGCGGTGGAGATGTCGCGATCGCCGAAACGAATGAGCCCGTCGCTCGGCAACAGCCGCAGCAAAGCGCGGCCGAGTGTGGATTTTCCCGAGCCGGATTCGCCGACAATGCCGATTGTCTGGTTGCGCTGCAGCCGTATCGAAATGTCGTCGACGGCGCGCAGCATCAACGGTTCGCCGGCGAGGAAGCCGCCGCCGATCCTGAACGTGACTTCGACATTCCTGCCTTCGAGCACCACGGGCGCCTTGGCGGGCGGTGGCGCCTTGGTTCCGGTCGGCTCGGCCGCCAGCAGCATCTTGGTATAGGCATGCTGCGGGTCGACAAAGATCGCTTCCGCCTCCCCCTCTTCGACGACCTCGCCCCGGCGCATGACATAGACCCGGTCGGCGAAGCGCCGGACGATGCCGAGATCGTGAGTGATGAAGACGATCGCCATGCTGAGCTTGCGCTGCAATTCGGCCAGAAGCATCAGGATCTGCGCCTGGATGGTCACGTCGAGCGCCGTCGTCGGCTCGTCGGCGATCAGGATGTCGGGGTCGTTGGCGAGCGCCATGGCGATCATCACGCGCTGGCGCTGGCCGCCGGACATTTCGTGCGGATAGGATTTCATCCGCCGCTCCGGATCCGGAATATGCACCAGCCGCAGCAGCTTGAGCGCCTCCTCATGCGCCTCGGCGGCATTCAATCCGCGATGCCGGCGGATCGGTTCGATCAGCTGGTTGCCGATCGAATAAAGCGGATCGAGCGAGGTCATCGGCTCCTGGAAGATCATGCTGATCTTGCGGCCGCGGACCTTGTTCAGCTCGGACTTGCTCAGTGCCAGGAGGTTGCGGCCGCGATAGTCGACACTGCCCGATGCTTCGCCGTTGGAGGCCAGCAGGCTCATCGCCGCCATCATCGTCTGGCTCTTGCCGGAGCCGGATTCGCCGACCACGGCAACGGTTTCGCCCGCATTGACGTGGATGTTGATGCCCTTCACCGCTTCGACGGCGCCGTCGAGCGTGCGGAAGCGGACGCGCAGGTCCTTGACGCTGAGGATGGTTTCGGCAGCAGCCATGTCAACGGTCCCCATCTATCGATCTCTTGGGTCGAGCGCGTCGCGCAGGCCGTCGCCGACGAAATTCAGGGCGAACAGCGTCGAGACGAGGAAGAAGGCGGGAAACAAGAGCAGCCAGTTGGCCGTGCCGATGTTCTTGGCGCCGACCGAGATCAGCACGCCCCAGCTGGTCATCGGCTCCTGGATGCCAAGCCCCAGGAACGACAGGAAGCTCTCCAGGATGATGACCTGCGGCACCAGCAGCGTCATATAGATCACAACGGGGCCAAGCAGGTTGGGGATGACATGGCGCAGCAGGATGCCGCGCTGGCCGACGCCCATGGCTTCGGCCGCCTGGACATATTCCTGGCGACGGATCGACAGCGCCTGGCCACGCACGATGCGCGCCATGTCGAGCCACAGCACCGCGCCGACCGCCAGGAACATCAGCACGAAGTTGCGGCCGAAGAACACCACCAGCATGATGACGAAGAAGATGAACGGCAAGGAATAGAGCACGTCGACGATGCGCATCATCACTTCGTCCACCTTGCCGCCGGCGAAGCCGGCCGTGGCCCCGTAGATCACCCCGATCACCACCGCCACGACACCGGCAAGCAGGCCGATGGCTAGCGATATCCGCCCGGCCATCAGTGTGCGCGAGAGAAGATCGCGCCCGGTGTTGTCGGTGCCGAACAGGAAATACTGCTGCTTGACCGACGTGCTCATCGTCACTTCGAGGCCGTCGGGCGACTTGCTCTCGATCTTGGTGTTGTCGAAGGCGTCGGACCGGTCGAGGTAGCGGATGTTGCGATCGTCGATCGGCTTCGTCGAGGTGACGGTGACCGTGACCCGCTCGCCCTCCTGCTTCCATTCCTTGATGTCGACCCGCATGCGCTTGATCGCGTCATCGAGGGCCGTCTCGATCATATCGGCCTTGGGATAGGCGGTGAAGCTCGGCGGCGTGCGCACATAGTCGGCATAGATGGTCGTGTACTGGTGCGGCACGAACCAAGGGCCGAACACGCTGATGATCGCGACAAAGGCCAGGTAATAAAGGCTGAACATGGCGGCGCGATTGGCCTTGAGACGCGCCCAGGCGTCGCCCCAGAGCGAGCGGCCGACGATGACGGGGGCCGTGGCTGCGATATCAGTCATAGCGCACCCTCGGGTCGACGACCGCGTACATGACGTCGACGATCAGGTTGAAGACGATGGTGAAGATGGCAATCACCACCACCGTTCCCATCACCAGCGTGTAGTCGCGGTTGAGGGCGGCATCGACGAAATAGCGGCCGACGCCTGGAATGGAAAAGATCGTCTCGACGATGACCGAACCGGTCAACAGCGCCGCCGCCGCCGGGCCGGTGAACGAGACGATCGGCAAGATGGCGCCGCGCAGCGCGTGCTTGACCACCACCGACCAGTCGGAGAGGCCGAGGGCACGTGCGGTGCGGATATGATGGGAGCGCAGCGATTCGATCATCGAGCCGCGCATCAGGCGGGCAACGATGGCGATCTGCGGCAAGGCGAGGGTGAGCACCGGGCCGATCTTGTTGATGAAGGCGCCATCGCCCCACCCGCCGATCGGCAACAGCTTCCAGGTCAGCCCGAACAGAAGCTGGATCACTGGCGCGATGACGAAGGTCGGGATGGTGCTGCCGGCGGTCGCCAGCGCAATCACCGCGTAATCGCCAAGCTTGTTCTGGTTGAGCGCGGCGACGGTGCCGAGAACACTGCCGAGCAGCAGCGCCAGGATCAGCGCCGAGGCGCCGAGCTGGATGGAAATGGGCAGGCCCTTGGCAAACAGTTCGGTGACGGTAAAATCCGGCATGTTGTAGCTCGGGCCGAAATTGCCGCGCAGGAGATTGCCGAGATAGTGGACATATTGCAGCCAGAGCGGGTCGTTGAGGCCGAATTGGGCTTCAAGGTTGGCCTTGATCTCGGGGCTCAGCCCGCGCTCCTGGTTGAATGGGCCGCCCGGCGCGACGCGCATCAGGAAGAACGCCATCGTCACGATGACGAACAGCGTCGGAATGGCGGTCAAAAGCCGCCGGAATACGTATCGCAGCATCGGTGCCCCGCTTGATCCGGAACTCGCGCGTCCAGTCGGACGATTGCGCTCCAGCCTTCAATCTTCGCACCGGATTCCCCGAAAATCGATTCCGCTTTCCGGACCGATGCGATGGCAAACCAGCCCCGCCGCGCGCTCGAGTGCGCGGCGGGGCTCGCCAGGATCAGTCCTTGCTGACGAAGCGCGAGGGATGCACATCCATCACGTTGTCGACGAAGCCATGCAGCTTCGAGGAAACGATGTCGTGGTAGCTGTAGTAGAGAAGCGGAATCTGGCCGACATCGTCGACCAGGATGCGCTCGGCCTCGGAGAGCTCCTTCATGCGCTCTTCGGGCTTGCCGCCAGCAGCCGCGGCCTTGTCCATGGCCGCCTCGTAGGCTGGGCTGTCGTAGTTCGAGTAGTTGTTGCCGCTCGCCTTGCGCGAGATGCCGAGGAAGGTTTCGGGATCCTTGTAGTCGGCGATCCAGGCGGCACGGGCCACGTCATAGTCGCCCTTCTGCTCGAGGAAGGAATAGTGGGTCTTGGTGTCGGTGTTGAGCAAGGTGACGTCGACGCCGAGCGGCTTCAGCTGTTCCTGGATGGCGACCGCGGTGTTCTTGTGGTTCTCCGAGGTGTTGTAGCGGATTTCCATCTTCAGCGGATGTTCCGGCGTGTAGCCGAGCTTCTCGAGGATTTTCTTGGCTGCGTCCTCGCGGTCGATCTGCGGCATGTCGGCATATTTGGCCACTGCCGGCGTATAGCCCTCGATGCCCGGAGGCACCATCGAATAGCCAGGCAGCATCGAATTCTGCCAGACTTTTTCGGCCAGGAAGTCGCGGTCGATCGCCATCGAGATGGCGTTGCGCAGCTCGGGATTGTTCCAAGGCGCCTTGTCGGTCTTGATCGCATAATAGTAGGTGCCGAGATATGGCCCGACGTGGATCTGGTCGCCGAACTTGGTCTTGAGATCGGCGAGCTGTTCGGTCGGCAGGTCGTCATAGCTGTCGAGTTCGCCGGCCTCGAAGCGCTTCATCGCCGATGAGCGGTCTTCGGTCGGGATGTAGTTGACCACGTCGAACTTGACGGTCGCGGCGTCCCAGAATTTCGGATTCTTGACCAGTTTCATGTGGTCGTTGGGAACCCATTCGGCCAGCGTATAGGCGCCGTTCGAGACCAGATTGCCGGGCTTGATCCAATCGGCGCCGAGCTTTTCGATGGAGGCCTTGCTGACCGGATAGGTCGCCTGGTGGGTCAGCATCTCCAGGAAGTAAGGCGTCGGCGCCTTCAGCGTCACCTCCAGGGTGTTGGCGTCGATCGCCTTGACGCCCATGTCCTCAGGTTTGCCCTTCTTGGTATTGACGTCCTCCGCACCCTTTACCGGATAAAGCATCGAGGCGTATTCGGCGCCCGTCGCCGGGTCTTCCAGCCGATGGAACGCGTAGACGAAGTCGTCCGCCGTCACCGGGCTGCCGTCCGACCACATGCCGTCCTTGCGCAGCTTGAAGGTGTAGACGGTGCCGTCGTCCGATACCGTCCAGCTCTCGGCGGCGCCTGGAATGAGGTTCGCCTTCTCGTCCTGCATGACGAGGCCCTGGAACAGGTCGCGCAGGACATTGGCTTCGTAAACCGTCGAAGTCTTGTGCGGGTCGACGGATTCTGATTCTGCAGCAGTGCCTCGGTTGTAGACAATTTCGGCGAAGGCCGGCGTGTAGAAAGCGCCGGCGGTCACTGCCATGGTCGTGGCGAAAACCGTCGCCTTCAGCATGTTTTTCAGCATGAAGTTTCTCCCTGTCGGCGCTGCCGTCGGCGCGCCTCTAAGTGTTGACGCCCCGGAGCCGATGGCTGGCCCCTTCGAGCGCGCCGCCGGTTCCCCCCGGCAGCTGGTGGCAGGAGACTAGACAGGAGGTAAGCTCTTTTCAACCGAGTACTGATTGACCCTAAGTCAATCCCTAGGATCGAAGAAGCAACGGCTAATTTAGAGCGCCTTTTTCAATCGCATGCACCCCCTGATTGCACCGAGGGTTTTCGCTTTCTGCATGCGAACTTTGGCATGCTGGCACCATGGCTCAGAACCTCATTTCCAAAGTCCGAAGGCGTGCGTTCCGAGCGGACACTTCGGGAACTTCAGCGGTCGAGTTCGCTCTGTTGTCACCGCTGTTCATCCTCCTCTTGCTCGGAATGGTTGCATACGGCATCTATTTCGGAGCTGCCAGCTCTATTCAGCAGATTGCGGCCGACGCCGCCCGGACGGCCATCGCCGGATTGAACCAGACCGAGCGCCAGACGCTCGTGGCCGCATTCCTCACCAACAATGCCGGCGGATACCCCTTCGTGGACGCCAGCAAACTGTCCTACCAGGCCAATGACAGCGTGGCCGACGGCAGCCAGTTCGTGGTGTCCGTCTCGTACGATGCGCGCAACCTGCCGATCTGGAATCTCTTCCCGGGCATAGCGATGCCCGGGACCACGATCAAACGCCAGTCGACGATCAGGGTCGGGGGGATCTGAAAATGCCGATGCGGGCAGGCAAGGGCATCGGCCGGCTTGCACGGTCGATGGTGGGAGACAGCAAGGCGAACTTCGCCGTGATGACGGCACTGATCGCTCCGGTCGCGTTGGCGCTGGCGGCGGTGGCGATCGACGAGGCCTCGATCTACACCGAGCGCCGGGAAGCCCAGGCGATGGTCGACCTTGCGGCGATCACCGCGGCCTCGAACATCAACAATGTCAACACCGCAGTCGTCACCACGCTCACCGACAACGGCATGCCCGGCGTCGTCGTTCAAGCTTCCGGCCAGACCATTGCCCCGGCCATCGGCAAGACGGTGGTGACGGTCACGCAAGGCCGATATGCCTCATCGACCGCCACTGTCACCCAGCGCTTCCAGGCGGGGGTGACCCCCTACAATGCAGTGCGTGTCACGCTGGCGAAAATCCCCGCCCGCTATTTCGCGAGCTCGCTCATCCCCACACCGGTGATCGGCACCCAAGCCACGGCCAGCATGACGCCGCAGGCGACATTCTCGGTCGGGTCGAGGCTGCTCGGCGTCAATGGCGGCATCCTCAACGCGCTTCTGAGCGGACTTCTCGGCGGCAACATCTCGCTCAGCGTCATGGACTATAACGGGCTGATCTCGGCCGATGTCAGCGTGCTTTCCTTCATCAGTGCGCTCGCCACACAATTGAACGTGACCGGCGGTACCTATTCGAACGTCTTGGCCTCGAAGGCGACTGTGGGCCAGATCGCCACCGCAATGGCCAGTGTCCCCGGTCTCGGCAACACGGCAAAGATCGCCCTGCAGAGCATTGCATCCAAGTCGACGAGCACGGTCAAGATCCCGCTCAGCAGTCTTGTCGACCTTGGTTCCGTCGGCAGCCTGGGGCTCGGGCAACAGCCGTCCGGCCTTGGCGTGGACGCAAGCGCGATTGGAATGCTGACCGCCGCCGCAGTGCTCGCGAACGGCACCAACCAGGCTGACATCGATCTCGGCGCCACCATCCCGGGATTGCTCTCCACCAAGCTCAGCATCGCCATTGGCGAGCCGGCGCAATCCTCGCCATGGCTCGCGGTCGGCGGCATCGGTACTGTCGTTCGAACGGCCCAGACGCGCATCAAACTGACGGCGTCCGTCGGTGTCGGCACACCAGGTCTCGGCGGCGGCATCAGCCTGCTGGCCGTCAACCTGCCGCTCAATGTCGAAGTCGCCTATGCCGAAGCCAAGCTGACCGACATCACTTGTCCGACAGGACCGTCCAGCATCAATGTTTCCATTGCCGCACACCCCGGTATTGCCCAGCTTGACCTGGCCAACAGCAACAATCCCTCCGGCTTCGCGGATTTCAGCCAGCCACAGACCTTCACCGACGCCGAGATCGCGAATGTGAGCTTCAAGCTCCTGCTGATCAACATCCCGCTGATCAAGGTGATGGGTTCGGCCGCAACCGCGATCACCAACAACAGCCCGCAAACCTTGACGTTCAACGCGACCGACATCGCCAACAAGACGATCAAAACCGTTTCGACGCGAAATATCTCGCAGTCGCTGACCACGTCGCTGGTCAACAACCTGTCGCTTTCGGTCAATGCGCTTGGTCTCGGCATCGATCTGACCGCGCTGCTTGGAACGGTGAAGCCGGCGGTGGTGACCCTGCTTAACACTGTCACGGCGCCGGTCGACGACCTGCTTTACAATGTGCTGTCAGCGCTGGGTGTCGGCGTCGGCCAGGCCGACGTGCGTGTCACCGGCGCGATCTGCGGACGCGCGGTGCTCGTTCAGTAAGCGGATCGCTTGGCCCAAAAAAGACCGCCAATCAGTCGAGCCGACCGAGGAAGCGACCGAGAGATGGCAGCGAGAGCGCTTCTCCCTCGACTGCGGCAGTGCCATCCAAGACAGTGGCGACCGCACCAATGTCCGGCGGCAGCGGCCAATTTGTCGCCTCCCCGGCGAAGTTGAAGACACAGAGCAGCCTCTCCCCGCCTGCTTCGCGGATGAAGGCGAGCACGTCACCCTCGGCGTCGAGAAAGCGGATTGAACCGTTGACCAGCGCCGGATGCCGTTTGCGCAAGGCGAGCGCCGAGCGATAGGCTGACAGCACCGATTGCTCGTCGCTGTTCTGCACATCGACCGCGCGGGCGCGATGGCTCGCCGGCACCGGCAGCCAGGGCCTGCCGGTGGAGAAGCCGGCATTGTTGGCGCCAGCCTCCCAGACCATCGGCGTGCGGCAGCCATCCCTGCCCTTCACACCTGGCCAGAAACGGATGCCGACGGGATCGCGCAAATCCTCATAGGCAAGCACGGCCTCCTCCAGGCCGAGTTCCTCGCCCTGGTAGAGGCAGATCGAGCCGCGCAGGCAGGCGAGCAGCATGATCGAGAATCTGGCCACCGCATCGGGATCGCCGTCCGGCGGCGTCCAGCGGCTGACGTGGCGCACCACGTCATGGTTGGAGAAGGCCCAGCAGACCCAGCCATCGGCCACCGCATTTTCAAAGGCCGCGACGCAGCCGCGCACATGCGCCGCTGAAAACTGCGGACCGAGCAAATCGAACGTGTAGCACATCTGCAGCATGTCGCCGCCGGAGGTGTAGGCGGCGAGCGTCTGCAAGGAACGGCCTTCATCGCCGATCTCGCCGACCGCGGCGCGGTCCTCATACTCGTCCAGCAGCGCCCGGAAACGCCTGAGGAAGGCAAGGTTTTCCGGTTGCGTCTTGTCGAACAGATGCTCCTGGTAAAGATAGGTGTTGGTCTCGCCGTTGGTGCCGGCGACGCTCGACGCCAAAGGCGGATTGCTGCGCAGCCAGCGGTCGTGGACATAGTAATTGACCGTGTCGAGCCGGAAACCATCGACCCCACGCTCCAGCCAGAACCGCACGGTGTCCAGAAGCGCGTCCTGGACCTCCGGGTTATGGAAATTCAGGTCAGGCTGCGAGGCGAGGAAATTGTGCATGTAATATTGCCGGCGGGTCGAATCCCATTCCCAGGCCGGGCCACCGAAGACGGACAGCCAGTTGTTGGGTGCGTTGCCATCGGGTTTCGTGTCGGCCCAGACGTACCAGTCGGCCTTGGGATTGTCGCGGCTTGAACGGCTTTCGATGAACCATTCATGCTTGTCGGAAGAATGCGACAGCACCTGGTCGATGATGATCCTCAGACCCAGCCGATGCGCCTCGGCGACCAGCGCGTCAAAATCCTCCAGTGTGCCGAACATCGGATCGACGGCACGATAATCCGAGACGTCGTAGCCCATATCGGCCATCGGCGACTTGAAGAAGGGTGACAGCCAGACGGCGTCGACGCCAAGCGAGGCGATGTGCGCCAGCCTTGCCGTGATGCCCCTGAGATCGCCGCTGCCGTCGCCTGTCGTGTCCTGGAAGGAGCGGGGATAGACTTGATAGATGACGCAGCCGCGCCACCATTCTGCGCCCTGCCCGGAATTGTTGTCGGCCATCACGAACCCTTCCCGCTACGGGCCGCTCCGGCCCGGCGCGAACCAATTTTTTCCGCATCGGATTGCCCGAAAACCGGTTGCCACTTTTCGATCCGATGCTCTGTCATGAAACTGACGCTGCGGCCCGGCAGCGGGCGTGCAAGGTCGATCGCCTGCGTTTCGATCGCCGAGTGCCACCGGAACCCTTCCCGTACGGGAAGAGTGAAGACGCATTGGCGGCGATCGCCGTTGACCATGACGGCAAGGCGGCCGCCCCCGGCATCGCCCAGCAGCATGACGAGGCGATGCCGGGCGGGATCATTCCAGTCCGCCTCGGCAAGTGGCGCGCCGGTTTCGGCCAGCCAGGCGACGTCGGGGATGCCTGAAGATTCGGCCACCTCACCCGTCAGCAAATGCGTCTCCGACAAGGCAGGAACGGCGCGGCGAAGTACTGCAAGCGCCGAGGTGTATCGCTCCAGCGCCTGGTCGCGGCCTGCCCAGGCGAGCCAGGTGATCGCGTTGTCCTGCGCGTAGGCGTTGTTGTTGCCCTTCTGTGTGCGGCCGAATTCGTCGCCAGCGGTCAGCATGATCGTTCCGCGCGAGGCGAAAAGCGTCGCAAGCAGCGCGCACTGGTCGTCGAAGCGCGCCTTGGCGATCGCCGCGTCGTCCGTCTCGCCCTCGGCGCCGTTGTTCCAGGACAAATTGTCGTTGTGGCCATCGCGGTTCTGCTCGCCATTGGCCGCGTTATGCTTGCGCTCATAGGCAACGATATCGGCCAGCGTCATGCCGTCATGGGCGGCGATGAAATTGACGCTGCGGCTCGCCGGCTGGCCGCCCTTGCCGAAAATATCGGACGAGCCGGCAAGCCGCGTCGCCAGCGCACCGACCATGCCGGCATCGCCGCGCCAGAAGCGTCTGGCGTCGTCGCGGTAGCGATCGTTCCACTCAAGGAAAGGCGGCCGGAAATTGCCGAGCTGATAGCCGTCGGGGCCGATGTCCCAGGGTTCGGCGATCAACACGCGATCGGCAAGGACGAGATCGCCGGCGATCGCCCCGAGCAACGGCGCGGCCGCATCGAACGCGCCGTCGACGCGGCCCAGCACCGGCGCCAGATCGAAGCGGAAACCGTCGACGCCGGCATGGCGGACGAAATGGCGAAGCGTGTCGAGCACCATTTCCCGCACCACCGGACGGTCGCAGGCGACCGTGTTTCCGGTGCCGGTGTCGTTGACCAGCCTGCCATCCGGCTGGTGCCGGTAGTAGGCTTGATTGTCGAGGCCGCGCAGCGACAGGATCGGTCCCAGCCGATCGCTTTCACCCGTATGATTGAAGACGAGGTCGAGGATGGTGCCTATACCCGCATCACGCAGCACCGCGACCGCGTCGCGCAATTCCGCCAGGCCGCCGGGCGCGAGGCGCGGGTCGAGCGTCATGAAGGTGACGGGATTGTAGCCCCAGGCATTGCTCAACCCCAGCGGCGGCAGATGCCGCTCGTCGATCGACGCCGTCACTGGCATCAGTTCGATAGCGGAGACGCCGAGCTTTTTGAGATGCTCGATGATGACGGGATGAGCAAGTGCCGCGATCGTACCGCGCTGCTCTTCCGGAATGTCCGGATGCAGCTTGGTGAACGAGCGAACGTTCAGTTCATAGATCAAGCCACCGGGCGAGAAGACAGGCGCCCGGGCCGGCATCGGCTTGGGCAGCGCGAGCGCCACGGCCTTAGGCATCAATGACGCAGTGTCGGCACCTTCGTTGCGCCGCGCGGCAAGCCGCCAGTGATAGGCATAGGGGCGGTCGATTTCGACGGCATAGGGATCGGTCAACAGCTTGTCGGGGTCGAACCACCTCCCTTGCTCGGGCGCATAATCGCCGTCGGCGCGAAAGCCGTAGCGCGTGCCGGCGGCGAGGCCTGGCACGAAGAGTGCGTGGACGCCCTCGCCTTCCGGCTGGAGTTCAAGCCGGTCGGTCTCGTGGTAGCCGGCACGATCAAAGATCGACACCCAGAGGCGACGGGCCGACGACGACCAGACGGCGAAGCGGATGCCGTCGCTGGTGACGGCGGCGCCGAGCTGGGTCATGCAGGCTCCCCCTTCTCCCACAGAGGAGGAAGGAAAACGGGCAGCGCCACCCTCAAGTAATCACGCTCGGCTTGTTGCGGCCGGTGTGGCTCTTGATGCCGGCTATGTCGTCAGCCGCCGCGATCAGGTCGGCGAGCGCTTCCTGCGTGTCGAGATCGTGCCTCGCCTTGTCCGGCTCGTAGCGCTCGATATAGACGCGCAAGGTCGCGCCCGAGGTCCCGGTGCCGGAGAGCCGGAAGACGACGCGCGAGCCGCCTTCGAACAGCACCCTGATGCCCTGATGCTCGCTGGTAGAGCCGTCTACCGGATCGTGATAGGCGAAGTCGTCGGCATTGGCGATCTTCAGGCCACGCACGCTGGTGCCGGGCAGCGAACCGAGCTTTGCGCGCAATTCGTCGACCAACGCGTTGGCACGGTCGCTCTCGACTTCCTCATAGTCGTGGCGCGAATAGTAGTTGCGCCCATAGGCCGCCCAGTGTTCGGTGACCACCTGCTTGCAGCTTTCGCCGCGCGCGGCGAGGATGTTGAGCCACAACAGCACCGCCCACAGGCCGTCCTTTTCGCGGACGTGGTTAGAGCCGGTGCCGGCGCTCTCCTCGCCGCAGATCGTCGCCATGCCGGCATCCAGCAGATTGCCGAAGAACTTCCAGCCGGTCGGCGTCTCGTAGATGCCGATGCCGAGTTTTTCGGCGACGCGGTCGGCGGCACCGCTGGTCGGCATCGAGCGGGCGATGCCCTTGAGCCCGTCCTTGTATCCGGGCGCCAGGCGGGCATTGGCGGCGAGCATCGCCACCGAATCCGACGGGGTGACGAAAATGCCCTTGCCGATGATCAAATTGCGGTCGCCGTCGCCGTCGGAAGCGGCACCGAAATCCGGTGCGTCGGCACCCATCATCTCGTCATAGAGGTGCTTGGCATGGACCAGGTTCGGGTCCGGATGATGGCCGCCGAAATCGGGCAGCGGCTTGAAGTTGCGGCAGGTGCCGTTCGGAGCGCCGAGCCGGTTTTCAAGGATTTCCTTGGCGTACGGGCCGGTCACCGCGTGCATGGCGTCGAAGCGCATGCGGAAGCCTGATTTGAACAGTTTGCGCAACGCATCGAAGTCGAACAGGCTTTCCATGAGTTCGGCATAGTCGGCGACCGGATCGATGATCTCGACCGTCATGCCGTCGGCCTTGACCGTGCCTATCGTGTCGATGTCGATCGGGTCGATATCGGCGGTCTTGAAGCTCGAAATCGCCTTGGTCTTGGCGAAGATCGCATCGGTCAGTTTTTCAGGCGCCGGGCCGCCATTGCCGGCATTGTACTTGATGCCGAAATCCTCGTGCGGACCGCCGGGATTGTGGCTGGCCGACAGGATGATGCCGCCGAAAGTCTTGTATTTGCGGATGACATGCGAGGCGGCGGGCGTCGACAGGATACCGCCCTGCCCGACCATCACCTTGCCGAAGCCGTTGGCGGCTGCCATGGCGATGGCCTTCTGGATGACCTCGCGGTTGTAGAAGCGGCCGTCGCCGCCAATCACCAAGGTCTTGTCCTTGAACCCGTCGAGCGCATCGAAGATCGACTGGATGAAATTCTCGGCATAGTGCTCCTGCTGGAAGACGGGCACCTTCTTGCGCAGGCCCGACGTGCCGGGCTTCTGGTCTAGATAGGGTTTGGTGGGGACGGTACGGATCATGCTTCAGGCAACCCTTTTCGAAAGCAGCGAGCGATAGAGTTCAATGTATTTTTCCGCGCTCTTGTCCCACGACACATCGGCCTTCATGCCCTGGCGCTGCAGCGACTTCCAGATCGCCGGATCGGCATGTGCGTCGACGAGACGGCGCATGGCGTGCAGCAAGGCGCCGCCATTGTTGGGAGCGAACTGGAAGCCGGTGGCGACGCCGGCCGACACGGCGGCCTCGTTGGCATCGATGACCGTGTCCGCCAGGCCGCCGGTGCGGGCGACCACCGGCACGCAGCCATAGCGCAGGCCATAAAGCTGCGTCAGCCCGCAGGGTTCGAAGCGCGAGGGAATGACGATGGCGTCGCAGCCGCCCTGCATGATGTGGGACAGCGCCTCGTCATAGCCGACGACGACGCCGATACGGCCACGGTGGCGTGCGGCGGCGGCGAGCAGCGCACCTTCGAGGCCGGCATCGCCCGAGCCCAGTATGGCCAGGCGCGCCCCGGTCGCAACGATGCCGTCGACCGCCGTTGCCAAGATATCCATGCCCTTTTGCCAGGTCAGGCGGCTGACGACGCAGACGATCGGGCTGCCGTCGGGCTCCAGGCTGAAGCGCGCCTCGACCGCCGCCCGGTTGGGCGCACGCGCATCGAGTGTTCCGGCGGTGTAGTTCGACACAAGATGCTTGTCGGTTTCCGGATCCCAGATGCCGATGTCGATGCCGTTGACGATGCCATAGAGATCGCTGGAGCGCATGTTGATCAGGCCATCGAGGCCCATGCCGAATTCCGGCGAGCGGATTTCCTGCGCATAGGTCGGGCTGACCGTGGTGATCGCCCAGGCGGCCTGCAGGCCGGCCTTGAGGAAGCCGACGCCGCCATAATATTCGACGCCATCGAGCGCCATAGCCGCCGCCGGCAAGCCAAGCTCGCCGAAGATGCCGGCGCCGAACTGGCCCTGGAAGGCGAGGTTGTGGACGGTCATCATCGACGGCACGCCGACCGCCTTGCCGTAGCGCATATAGGCCAGCGTCATCGCCGACTGCCAGTCATGGGCGTGGACGATATCGGGTTGGTAGCCGGAGATGGCGCCACCAGCGATGTCGCCGCCAACCTGGCTCAATGCCGCGAAGCGCCGCCAATTGTCCGGCCAGTCGCCACCGCTGGCATCGCCATAGGGGCCGCCGGGGCGATCGAACAAATGCGGCGCGTCGAGCACGAACAGTTCGAGGCCGGCAAGCTGGACGGAATGGACGGAGGCCTTGCCGCCTTGCAACAAAGGGTATTGCAGGACAGCCTTCTTTTTCTTGAAGGCGGCCATCACGCTCGGAAAGCCCGGCATGAGCGTGCGCATGCTCACGCCCTTGGCCGCCAGCGCGATGGGAAGCGCCCCGGTCACGTCGGCAAGTCCGCCGGTCTTGATCAGCGGGAAGATCTCTGGCGTGACCGACAGAACCTGCATGCGTTTATGGTCCGATTTTGTGTCTACAGCTTCAGCTTGTCGATCATGTCCTGCGTGACCAGGCAGATGCCTTTTTCCGAGACCCGAAAACGCTTGGCGTCGAGAGCTGGGTCTTCGCCCACCACCAGCCCTTCCGGTATCCTAACACCATGGTCGATGACCACGCGCTTCAACTTTGCGTTCCGGCCGACATGAACGTCGGGCAGCATGACGACTTCCTCCAGCGTCGAATAGGAATTGATGCGCGCGCCGGTGAAGATCAGGCTTCTTTTCAGCGAGGCGCCGGAGACGATGCAGTCGCCCGAGACCAGCGAGGACACGGCCGAGCCGCGGCGGCCGTCCTCGTCATGCACGAACTTTGCCGGCGGCTTCAACTCGGCATAGGTCCAGATCGGCCAGTCGCGGTCGTAGAGGTCGAGTTCGGGCGTCACGTCGGTCAGATCGATATTGGCTTCCCAATAGGCATCCACCGTGCCGACATCGCGCCAGTAGGCCTCGTTCTCGGCGGTCGAGCGCACGCAGGACTTGGCGAAGCGGTGGGCGATCGCCTTGCCGTGCTGGACGATATAGGGGATGATGTCCTTGCCGAAGTCGCGGCTCGAGCCGGGCTCGGCGGCGTCGCGGCGCAGTTGTTCCATCAGGAACTTGGTCTTGAACACGTAGATGCCCATCGAGGCCAGGGCAAACTCGGGCTTGTCGGGAATGCCGGGCGGGTCGGCGGGCTTTTCGACGAAGGCGATGATGTTGTCCTTGGCATCGACATGCATGACGCCGAACCCGGTCGCTTCCATGCGCGGCACTTCAAGGCAGCCGACGGTGACATCGGCGCCGGCGTCGACATGCTGGCGCAGCATCAGCTCATAGTCCATCTTGTAGATGTGGTCGCCGGCGAGGATGACCATGTATTCGGGGCCATAGGCCTCGATGATGTCGATGTTTTGGTAGACGGCGTCGGCCGTGCCTTCATACCACTGCGTTTCCGACACGCGCTGGCTGGCCGGCAGGATGTCGAAGCTTTCGTTTCGTTCGGGCCGCAGGAAGTTCCAGCCGCGCTGCAAATGGCGGATCAGCGAATGCGCCTTGTACTGGGTGGCGACGCCAAGGCGACGGATGCCGGAATTGAGCGCGTTGGAGAGCGCGAAATCGATGATGCGCGTCTTGCCGCCGAAATAGACGGCCGGCTTGGCGCGCCGGTCGGTCAGTTCCTTGAGGCGGCTGCCGCGGCCGCCAGCCAATACGTAGGCCATGGCATCGCGCGCCAGCGGCTGGGTCCGTTTCAAGTCTGCCATTTCTACCCTCCCAAGTTACTCAGTCTCGCCCTGTTGCCCAGCCTTGACGGGCTCAGTCGGCTACGAGTTCAAGCATGATCGTCGACAGCGGCGGCAAGAGCATCGTTGCCGAGATGCTTTTGCCCTCCGCCCTCGCCTCGACAAGGCCGCCATTGCCCATGCCGGAGCCGCCATATTCGGACGCGTCGGTGTTGATGATCTCGCGCCACTTGCCGGCCTTCGGCAACGGCACGCGATAATTGTCGCGCGGCACCGGCGTGAAATTGGAGATGACGGCCACCGGGCTGCCGCCCGGCGCGTTGCGTACCCAGGCAAAAACCGAATTCTGGCTGTCATCGACGATCAGCCAGGAAAAGCCTTCCGGCTCGCAGTCACGGCCGTGCAGTGCCGGGCGCGAACGGTAGAGATAGTTGAGATCGCGCACCGTCTGCCAGACGCCGCGATGCGGCCGGAAATCGAGCAGGTTCCAGTCCAGAGCGCGCGCCTCGCTCCATTCGCGGCGCTGCGCGAATTCCTGTCCCATGAACAAGAGCTTCTTGCCGGGATAACCCCACATGAAGCCGTAATAGGCACGCAAGGTCGCGAATTTCTGCCAGTCGTCGCCGGCCATCTTGCCGAGCAGCGTGCCTTTGCCGTGCACAACCTCGTCATGCGAGAGCGGCAGCACGAAATTCTCCGAGAAGGCATAGGTCAAGCCGAAGGTCAGGTCGTTGTGATGATGCTTGCGGAAGATCGGCTCCTTGGCGAAATACTCCAGCGTGTCATGCATGAAGCCCATGTTCCACTTGAAGCCGAAGCCAAGCCCGCCTTCATGCACGGGCGCCGAGACCTTCGGCCATGAGGTCGATTCCTCGGCGATGGTCATGACGCCTGGATGGTGGCCGTAGACCTCCTTGTTCATCTTCTGCAGGAAGGAGACCGCTTCCAGGTTTTCGCGGCCACCCTTCTCGTTGGGGATCCACTCGCCCTGCTTGCGTGAATAGTCGAGGTAGAGCATCGAGGCGACCGCATCGACGCGCAGCCCGTCGACATGGTATTTTTCGGCCCAGAACAGCGCGTTGTTGACCAGAAACGACACCACCTCGCGGCGGCCGAAATTGTAGATCGCGGTGTTCCAGTCGGGGTGAAACCCCTTGCGCGGATCGGCATGCTCATAGAGCGCGGTGCCGTCAAAATGGACCAGACCGTGCTCGTCGACCGGGAAATGCGCCGGCACCCAGTCGAGGATGACGCCGATGCCGGCACGGTGGGCGCCGTCGACAAAGCGGGCAAAGCCGTCCGGGTCGCCAAAGCGGGCCGATGGCGCGTAGAGGCCGGTCGTCTGGTAGCCCCAGGACGGATCATAGGGATGTTCGGAGATCGGCAGGAACTCGATGTGGGTGAAGCCGGTCTCTACGGCATAGGGGATCAGCCGGTCGGCCAGTTCGTCCCATGACAGGAACGTGCCGTCGTCGCGAAGCTGCCAGGAGCCGGCATGGACTTCGTAGATCGAGATGGCCTCGCGCCGGGGATCAGCGTTGCGCCAGAACGTGCGATGCGCCTCGTCGCCCCAATGATGGGCGGGCGGCACGGCGACGACCGAAGCGGTGGCCGGGCGCAGTTCGGACTTGAAGGCGAAAGGATCGGCCTTCAGCGGCAGCCTGACGCCGTCGGGGCCGATGATCTCGTATTTGTAGGGCCGGCCAGCGCCGATATCGGGAATGAACACCTCCCAGATCCCGGTATCGCGGCGATCGCGCATCGAGTGGCGGCGGCCGTCCCAATCGTTGAAATCGCCGACCACCGAGACGCGCCGGGCATTTGGAGCCCAGACGGCGAAATGCACGCCGGTGGCGCCCTCATGCTCGATGACATGGGCGCCGAGCTTGTCGAACAGCCGGAGATGCGAACCCTCAGCGATATAGTAATCATCCATCGGGCCGAGCACCGGTCCGAACGAATAGGGGTCGGTCAGCCACCAGTCGCCGCCGGCATTGCGCGCGTGGTAGCGCAGCGGCTGGCGCTTCTTGATCGACAGCTTGCCTTCGAAGAAACCGGCATCGTCCCGCCTGGTCAGCTCACCGGCCTCGATGCCGGTCAGCGTGTAGGCGGTGACGAATTCAGCATTCGGAACGAAGCAACGGGCAAACAGACCCTTGCCAACCTCATGGACGCCGAGGACGGCGAACGGATCTCCGTGCGTGCCGGCAACAATCGCCGCAACATCGCTGGCTGGCGCCAGTCCGTCCGGCCCGCTTGTCGCAGCGGTCGCGCGCGGCTTCCTCATCAGGCAGTGTCCCTCCCAGGGCACCAGGTGTTTTGTTTCTGGTGATGCGAACCCACTTTCAACCCGCATCACCGGGACCACATTGCTCGTGGCCTCATGCAATCACATCAGGCAGGCACGTTCCAGATTTCTTTCGCGTATTGACGGATCGTGCGGTCGGACGAGAACCAGCCGACGCGCGCGACGTTGCGGATCGCCTTGGCATACCAGTCCGGGCTGTTGCGCCAGACGGCGTCGACCTCACGCTGGGTGGCGGCGTAGGCGTCGAAATCGGCGGCGACCATGAACCAGTCGCTGTCATAGAGGCCGTTGATGAGGTCGCGGTAGCGGTCGGGATCATCGGGCGAGAAGACGCCCGACGAGACAGCGGCCACGGCCTGCGCCAGTTCCGGCGATGCTTCGATGACGCCGCGTGGATTGTAGCCATTGTTGCGCCGCTCGGCGACTTCGGCGGTGGTGAGGCCGAAGATGAAGATGTTGTCGTCGCCGACGCACTCCTTGATCTCGACATTGGCACCATCGAGCGTGCCGATGGTCAATGCGCCGTTCAGCGCGAACTTCATGTTGCCGGTACCGGACGCTTCCATGCCGGCGGTCGAGATCTGCTCGGACAGGTCGGCGGCGGGCATCATGATTTCGGCCAGGCTGACATTGTAGTTCGGCACGAACACCACTTTCAGCAGGCCGCGAACGGCCGGATCGCGGTTGATGACCCTGGCGACGTCGTTGGCGAGTTTGATGATCAGCTTGGCGTTGTGATAGCTGGGCGCCGCCTTGCCGCCGAAGAATTTCACGCGCGGCATCCAGTCCCGCTCCGGATGCGAGCGGATCTGGTCGTAAAGCGCGACCGCCTCGAGGATGTTCAGGAGCTGGCGCTTGTATTCGTGGATGCGCTTGATCTGGATGTCGAACAGCGCCGACGGGTCGACCTTGATGCCGAGCCGATCGGCGACGAGATTGGCCAGCCGCGCTTTATTCTGTCGCTTGACGGCGGCGAACTTGTCGCGGAAGGCGGCATCGTCGGCGAAGGCATCGAGCCCCTTGATGGCGTCGATGTCATCGAGAAAACGGTCGCCGATCGCCTCGCGGGCGAGCGATGTCAGCCCGGGATTGCACTGGATCAGCCAGCGCCGCGGCGTGATGCCGTTGGTCTTGTTGTTGATGCGATCGGGATAGAGCCTGTGCAGATCGGCGAACACCGTTTCCTTCATCAGCTCGGTATGCAGCGCGGAGACGCCGTTGATCGAGTGCGAGCCGACAAAGGCAAGGTTGCCCATGCGCACGCGGCGGTCGCCATTTTCCTGGATCAGCGAAATACGGCTGATCTGCTCGTCCGAGAACTGGTCGGTCGCGCGGGCTTCGAGCAGAACCTGCGCGTTGATGGCGTAGACGATCTGCATGTGGCGCGGCAACAGCCGCTCGAACAGCGGCACCGACCAGCTTTCCAGCGCCTCGGGAAGAAGCGTGTGGTTGGTGTAGCCGAAGGTGCGCTTGGTGATGTCCCAGGCGAGGTCGAAGTCCATGCCGTGGACGTCCATCAACAGCCGCATCAGCTCGGGAACGGCGATTGCCGGATGGGTGTCGTTCAAGTGGATCGCCGCCTTGTCGGGCAGCGACTTCAGGTCGCCATACTGGCTGAGATGGCGCTGGACGATGTCTTGCAGCGAGGCGGTGGAGAAGAAATATTCCTGGCGCAGCCTGAGCTCCTGCCCGGCCATGTGGGAATCGGCCGGATAGAGCACGCGCGACAGCGCGTCTGCCTTGTTGCTTTCGGCCAGCGCGCCGATGTGATCGCCGGCATTGAACTTGTTGAGCAGGATCGGGTCGATCGGCATGCCCGACCAGAGCCGCAGCGTGTTGACACGGTTTGCCCGCCAGCCAACCACCGGCGTGTCGTAGGCGACCGCCAGGACATGTTCGGTCGGCTTCCAGACATGGCGCTCCAGCCGTCCGTCCTTCGAGGTGATGGATTCCACCGAGCCGCCGAAGCCGACCTCGAAGGCGCGTTCGCGGCGCTCGAATTCCCAAGGGTTGCCGTGATCGAGCCAGGTCTCGGGCAGTTCGACCTGCCAGCCGTCGTGGATCTCCTGGCGGAACATGCCGTTGGCATAGCGGATGCCGTAGCCGTGCGCCGGAATGTCGACTGTCGCCATGCTTTCCATGAAGCAGGCGGCGAGCCGGCCAAGGCCGCCATTGCCGAGCGCGGCATCGGGTTCGAGCGCCGCGATGAGATCGAGGTCGACGCCGAGCGACGACAGCGCTTCACGCATATTGTCCATCAGGCCGAGATTGGAAAAGGCGTCGCGCATCAGGCGGCCGATGAGGAACTCCAGTGACAGGTAATAGACACGCTTTTCCTGCTGGTCGTAGGCCTCTTTGGTGGCCTGCATCCAATGATCGACGATGCGGTCGCGCACGACCTTGATCGAGGCGGTCAGCCAATCATATTGCGTCGCGACGGTGGTGTCCTTGCCGACCCTGTATTTGAGGGCCATCAAGACTTCCCTTGCGAGCGTCTTCGGATCAGGATTTTCGAGCAGTGGCGGAAGGGGTTCGGATGTCATCGCGCGCGTCATGCTGCCTCTCGTGCGGTTGCCACGATCATACCGGCTTTCACCATTCATCCCAGCCCATGTTACCGCATTGCAACATACATTCAATCGATTTAGATGCGCCGCCGCCGGCTTACCCTGCGGCAATTTGACAGTCAGGCCGCCAGCGCGGCCTCTGGAGGTGCCTTCGCGCCGGTCATGAAAGCGACGGCATCCGACATAGTGTATTGCTTGGGATCGATGACGGCGAGGCGACGGCCGAGGCGATGGATGTGGATGCGGTCCGCCACCTCGAAGACATGCGGCATGTTGTGGGAGATCAGCACGATCGGCAGGCCGCGCTTCTTGACGTCGAGGATCAGTTCGAGCACGCGGCGGCTTTCCTTGACGCCAAGGGCTGCCGTCGGTTCGTCCATAATGATGACGCGGCTGCCGAAAGCGGCGGCGCGCGCCACGGCCACGCCCTGGCGCTGGCCGCCCGATAGGGTTTCGACCGACTGGTTGATGTTCTGGATGGTCATCAGCCCAAGGTCGGACAGTTTTTCACGGGCGATCCGCTGCATCGCCGAGCGGTCGAGCCTGCGCAGCCATTGCCCGACAAAGCCGGGTTTGCGGATCTCGCGGCCGAGGAACATGTTGTCGGCGATGGAGAGCGCCGGCGACAGCGCGAGGTTCTGGTAGACCGTTTCGATCCCGGCCATGCGGGCTTCGATCGGCGAGCGGAAATGGACCGGCTTGCCGTCAAGTTCGATCGTGCCTGAATCGGGTATCACCGCACCGCACAGCGCCTTGACCAGTGTCGATTTGCCGGCGCCATTGTCGCCGATGACGGCGAGGATTTCGGCCGGCATCAGGTCGAAATCGGCATTGTCGAGCGCCACCACCCTGCCGTAGCGCTTGTTGAGGGCTTTTGCCTGAAGGATGGGAGCCTGCGGAACGGGTTGGGTGCTCATGCCGAAATCTTCCTGATCCACTGGTCGATGGTGACGGCGAGGATGATGAGGATGCCGACGGTGAATTCCTGCCAGAGCGAGTCGACGCCCGCCAGCGCCAGGCCGTTGCGGAAGACGCCGACGATAAGCGCGCCGAACAGCGTGCCGACGATCGAGCCGCGGCCGCCGAACAGCGACGTGCCGCCGATCACCACCGCGGTGATCGCATCCAGATTTGCGGTCTGGTTGCCGAGCGGGCTTGCCGCGCCGATGCGGCCTATGAGCGCCCAACTGGCGATGGCGCAGATGAAGCCGGCAATCGTGTAGACGGCAATGTAGACGCCGCGCGTGTTGATGCCGGCAAGGCGGGCAGCCTCGTCATCGTCGCCGGTTGCATAGACATGGCGGCCGAATGCGGTGCGGTTGAGCACGTACCAGATGAGGGCGGCCGTGATGATCATGGCAATGGTGCCATAGGTCAGCACGGCTCCGCCGCCCAGCCTGATCGTATGGCCGAGCCATTGCAGCAGCGGCCCCATGGTCTCGATGTCCTGCGCCCTCACCGTCTCGGAGTGCGAAACATAGATGACCATGGCACCGTAGACGCTCCAGGTTCCGAGCGTGACGATAAAGGGCGGCAGCTTGATGATGGCAACCAGGACGCCGTTGATAAGACCGCAGAGCAGCCCTGTCAGCATTCCCAGGACAAAGGCGATTTCGACCGGGACGCCGAAAGTGACGGTCAACCGGCCCATGACGATGGACGACAGCACCATCATCGCGCCAACCGACAGATCGATGCCGGCGGTCAGGATGACCAGGGTCTGGGCAATGCCCAGGAAGGCAATGATGGTGACCTGCTGGAGAACGAGTGACAGATTGAACGGCGCAAAGAACCGCCCCCCGGCCGCGACCGAAAAAATCAGGACGCCGACGACGAGCACAATGAAGGGGATTGCTGTCGGATATTCGTGCAGGAACCTCTGCAGGCTCTTCAGGCTGGAGCGGCGATCCTCGTCGAAACTCGCCACCGACTGATCGCTGCCCTGGAGGCCGCGTTCGGCGACCGCCGAACCGGTTGTGTCGTCGCTCATCTACAATCCCCTCCCAAGGATCCCGTGTTTCGGGAAAGAGCGGCCACGGCCGCCCTTTCCGTTGGAGTTTAAACCCTTCTTGCGGGTCTTAGGAAGGCATCAGCCCCAGCAGAGTTCGAGGCCCTTCTTGGTATCGATCGATTCGACGCCGGTGACCGGTTTGTCGGTAATCAGGGTCGCGCCGGTGTCGAAGAATTCCTTGCCGGGCGTGGGCTTCGGCTTTTCGCCGGTCTTGGCGAATTTCTCGATCGCTTCCATGGCCATGGCCGCCATCTTCAGCGGGTATTGCTGCGAGGTCGCACCAATCACGCCAGCCGCGACGTTCTTGACGCCCGGGCAACCGCCGTCGATCGACACCACCAGCACGGAGCCGTCGTCCTTGCCGGCAGCCTTGAGCGCCTGATAGCCGCCCGCCGCCGCCGGTTCGTTGATCGTGTACATAACGCTCACGTCAGGGCATTTCTGCAGCAAGGTCTCCATGGCGGTGCGTCCGCCGTCCTCGGCGCCACCCGTCATTTCATGGCCGCAAATGCGCGCGTCGGCCTCGTCGCCGTATTTCTTCGGGTCCTTGATGTCGATGCCGAAGCCCTTCATGAAACCCTGGTCGCGCAGATAGTCGACGGTCGGCTGGTTGGTGGCAAGGTCGAGGAACGCGATCTTGGCGCTCGATGCCTTGTCGCCGAGCGTGCCCTTTGCCCACTGGCCGATCAGCTCGCCGGCCTTGAAATTGTCCGTGGCGAAGGTCGCGTCGGCGGCGTCGATCGGATCGAGCGGCGTGTCGAGCACGATGACCAGCAGGCCGGCGTCGCGCGCCTTCTTGATGGTCGGCACGATGGCGCTGGAATCGCTCGGCACGATGGCGAAGCCCTTGGCACCGGCCGAGATCAGGTTCTCGATGGCAGCGACCTGGCTGTCATTGTCGCCGTCGAACTTGCCGGCAAAGGTCTGCAGCGTCAGGCCGAGTTCCTTGGCCTTGGCCTGCGCGCCCTCGCGCATCTTGACGAAGAACGGATTGCCTTCGGTCTTGGTGATCAGGCCGACAATATCGGCCGCATGCGAGGCCGTGGCCATCGCGCTGTAAAAGGCAAGGCCGGCGACGGCCGCCTTCAGAATATTCCATTTACCCATGACTTCCTCCCAGTAGACCATATCGGAGCCGGCCAACCGGCATCCGCAGAGCATCCTGACAAGCTCTTCCCAGCGTGGACGCTCGACCCAAACAGATACCAGAGCGAAGCGTCTGTCAATAATTAAATCACTCTTATTTATTATTGACAGCCTTGCTTCACTCGCTCATTCTGGCCCAAAAGCATTGTGGGGAAACGACGGGAGGAACAGGGTGGAGACCGCCACTGCGAGGCATGGTTCGCCCGATGCGAATGACAGCCTTATTCACCGCGGCACCAACCAGAGCGGCATGCGCGACCACAACGAGCGGCTGGTGCTCTCGCTGGTGCGGCAGCATGGCAGCCTGGCGAAGTCCGACATCGCCCGCATGACCGGACTTTCGGCGCAGACGGTTTCGGTCATCATGCGCGAACTCGAGGAAGAAGGCCTGCTCGTCCGCCAGGCACCGTTGCGCGGCAAGATCGGCCAGCCCTCCATCCCCATGGCACTCAATCCCGAAGGTGCCTTCTTCATCGGCCTCAAGATCGGCCGCCGCAGCGCGGAACTCGTGCTGATCGATTTTCTTGGGCATGTGCGCTCGATGCTGCAGCACTCCTATCGCTATCCGGCACCGCGCGAGACGGTCGAGTTCGTCACATCAGGCATGAAGAAGATGCGCGGCGAATTGAAACCCGAGCAGGACAAGCGCATTGCCGGGCTCGGCATCGCCATGCCGTTCGAACTCTGGAACTGGGCCGACACCGCCGGCGCGCCGCGCGACGTCATGGACGAATGGCGCCACCGCGACATCAAGGCCGACATCCAGGCGCAGTGCGATTTTCCGGTCTATCTGCAGAACGACGCCACCTCGGCCTGCGGCGCCGAACTCGTTTTCGGCCAGGCGGGCGGAGCGCGTGATTTCGTCTATTTCTACATCGGCGCCTTCGCCGGCGGCGGCATCGTCCTCAACGGCCGGCTGTTCGGCGGCCCGACCGGCAACGCCGGCGCGCTCGGCTCCATGCCTGTGCCGGGCCCGGACGGAATGCCGACCCAGTTGATCGACGTGGCCTCGATCGCCATGCTGGAAAAGGCGCTCAATGATCGTGGCGTCGAGGCCTCGCATCTGTGGACCTCGCCCGAGGACTGGGGCGAGATCGGCGGCGAGCTCGACGACTGGATCGCCAGCGCCGCGCGGGCGCTTGCCTATGCTATCGTGGCTGCATCCTCTGTCATCGATTTCGAGGCGGCGGTGATCGACGGCTGGATGCCGAAGGCGGTGCGCCGCCGGCTGGTCGATGCCGTCGTCGACGCCGTTGCGGCAATCGATGGCGAAGGCCTGAAACTTCCCGCCGTTCGCGAAGGAACCGTCGGCATCCATGCCCGCGCGCTCGGCGGCGCCAGCCTGCCGCTTTCCGAACGTTTCCTGATCGGCTCGACGACGATTTCCAGGAGCGCCTGAATGCTGATCGGGATCCCGGCGCTGCTCGGTCCAGACCTTTTGTCGACATTGCGCGCCATGGGCCACGGCGACGAGATCGCCCTTGTCGACGGAAATTATCCGGCCGAAGAGCACGCACGACGCCTCATCCGGGCCGATGGCCATCCGCTCATCCCGGTGCTCGATGCCATCCTCAGTATCCTTCCGGTCGACAACGCAGTAGCTGAGGCGCTGTTTCGCGCCTCCGTGAAGGGCGATCCGTCGCTTGCCGACCCCGTCCATCACGAGATCGAGGCGATCTGTGCCAGGCGCGCGCCGGGCCGCAAGGTGGTTGCGCTGGCCGGCGCCGACTTCTATGCACGGGTCAAATCGGCGCATGCCATCGTCGCTACAAGCGAGCCGCGGCTTTACGCCAACATCATCATCCGCAAGGGCGTGATCTATCCGCCGGAGACCAGGAAGCCATGATCCTCTGCTGCGGCGAAGCCCTGATCGACATGCTGCCGCGCACCACGACGCAGGGTGAGCCGGCCTTTGCGCCCTATGTCGGCGGCGCCGTGTTCAATTCCGCGATCGCGCTTGGCCGCCTCGGCGCGCCGGCAGGCTTCTTTTCGGGCCTGTCGTCGGATCTTTTCGGCGGCCAGTTCCGCGACGCGCTGGGGGCGAGCAAGGTTAGTTCCACCTATGCGCACACCTCCCCTCGCCCGACCACGCTTGCGTTCGTGCGGCTGGACAATGGCCAGGCGACCTACACATTCTACGACGAGAACACCGCTGGGCGCATGCTGACCATCGACGACCTGCCGACGCTGGGCGGCGAGATCGAGGCCATGCTGTTCGGCGCCATCAGCCTGATTTCGGAGCCGGCCGGCAGCGCCTATGAGGCGTTCATGAAGCGCGAGCATGAGAGCCGCGTCATGATGCTCGATCCCAACATCCGGCCGAACTTCATTCCGGACAAGGCAAAGCATCTCCGGCGCATCCGCGCCATGATGGCGATGGCCGACATCGTGAAACTCTCGGACGAGGACCTGAACTGGTTTGGCGAAGCGGGTTCGCACGAGGATGTCGTGCGCAACTGGCTCGACCGCGGCCCGAAGCTGATCGTCGTCACCCATGGCAGCGAAGGCGCCGTCGGCTACACCAAGGACCACGCCGTCACCGTGATGCCGGAGAAGGTCGAGGTGGTCGATACGGTCGGTGCGGGCGACACGTTCAACGCCGGCATCCTCGCCTCCCTGCACGAACAGGGCCTGCTGACGAAGGCGGCAATCGCCGGACTGTCGCAGGACGCCATCCGTAAGGCGCTGGCGCTCGGCGCCAAGGCGGCGGCGGTGACCGTGTCGCGCGCCGGCGCCAACCCGCCCTGGCGGCATGAGATCGCCTGAGCACCGCTCGGATTGAACCGGTCGATCACTTTATGTTTCGCAAGATCGAACCATGGGGCTATAAAGGCGCAATAGCGCCCGACAAAGCCCGGATTCCCGGCATCTGGCTGACATAGGCCGGGAATACAGGTAACGGACTGCGACAACTCCGCAATTTACGGCTCCGCCTGCCCGGCTTTCTCGACAGGCGCAACTCTGGTACCAGCGGCCCGTTATCTGGCTAAATCGCCTGGCTAAACTGTTTTTGAGGCCGACATGCAGTTCATCGATCTTGGCGCGCAGCGCGAACGAATCCGCGACCGGCTGAGGGTCGCCATCGACCGTGTCGTCGACGAGGGCCGCTATATACTGGGGCCGCAGGTCACCGAATTCGAAAACAAGCTTGCCGCCTATGTCGGCACCAAGCATGTCGTGGCCTGCGCTAACGGCACCGACGCGCTGCTGCTGCCGCTGTTTGCCGCCGGCATCGGCCCGGGTGACGCGGTGTTCGTGCCGAGCTTCACTTTCGCCGCCACCGCCGAAGTGGTGGCGCTGGCCAAGGCGGAGCCCGTCTTCGTCGATGTCGATCCGGCAACCTACAATATCGATATCGCCAGCCTCGAGGCGGCGATCGCCATGGTCAAGAAGGAAGGTCGGCTGAAGCCGAAGGCGATCATCCCTGTCGACCTGTTCGGCCTTGCCGCCGATTACGATGCCATCATGGCGATCGCCAACCGCGAAGGGCTGTTGGTGATCGAGGACGCCGCCCAGTCCATGGGCGGATCGCTTGGCGACAAGATGTGCGGTGCCTTCGGCCATGTCGGCTCGACCAGCTTCTATCCGGCCAAGCCGCTTGGCTGCTACGGTGACGGCGGCGCCATGTTCACCAACGACGGTGCGCTGGCCGACAAGCTGCGTTCCTTCGCCTTCCACGGCAAGGGCGAGACGCAATATGACAACATCCGCGTCGGCATCAATTCGCGGCTCGACACGCTGCAGGCGGCGATCCTGATCGAAAAGCTCGCCATCCTGGAAGACGAGATGGTTGCCCGCCAGGCGGTGGCAAAGCGCTACGCCGAAGGGCTTGGCGATATCGTCACGGCCGCCCGCAACCTGGACGGCAGCCGTTCGGCCTGGGCGCAATACGCGATCGAGACGCCCAAGCGCGACGGCCTGAGGGCGCATCTGAGTGAAAAGGGCATTCCGTCGGTCATCTACTACGTCAAGCCGCTGCACGACCAGGTCGCCTATCGCGACTACCCGCGCACGCCAACCGGTCTTGCCGTCTCGGAGGACCTGCCAAAGCGAATCCTGTGCCTGCCGATGCACCCCTATCTCAGCGAAGCCGACCAGGACCGGATCATCGAGACGATCCGCAACTATATCGGCTCCAACTCGGCGCAGGCCGCAGCCGAGTAAGCTGCAAGTCTCGGCTAATCGGCAGTTCTCAGGCGGGGCTCGCCCCTGCCCTGCCGCTGGCGATGAAATGCGGATTGGCGAAATCCGCGTCATCGGCTTGATTGCGCTTGCCATAGGCCAAGTGCTTTCCGTCCAGCGTGCGCGTCGTGCCGCCGGCAGCCCGCAGCACCGCATCGCCGGCCGCGGTGTCCCATTCCATGGTGCGGCCGAAACGCGGATAGACATCCGCCTCGGCGCTGGCGAGAAGGCAGAATTTCAGGGACGATCCGACCGAGACGATCTCGGCGGCGCCGAGGTCGCGAATATAGGCCTCGGTTTCCGGCGTGTTGTGGGAGCGGCTGGCCACCACGGCCAGCGGTACCGCCGCCGTCCTCACCGAGATCGGCCGGCGCGCGACGATCTGGTAATCGCCGTCGACTTCGAGAGCTTCCGCCCTGCCCGGCAAGCCGGAAAAGAAGCGGCCGGTGCAAGGCGCGAAGACGACGCCGACTTCCGGCACGCCATGGCGCACAAGCGCGATGTTGACGGTGAAATCGGTGCGGCGGTTGACGAATTCCTTGGTGCCGTCGAGCGGATCGATAAGGAAGAAGGCATCGCCAAGTTCGGCCGGCATGACGCCAGCCGCTGCTTCCTCCTCGGCCACACAGGGAATGTCGGGAAATGCGCTGCGCAGGCCGGCGAGAATGATCTTCTCGCTCTCGCGGTCCGCCTCGGTTACCGGCGAGGCGTCGGATTTCTGGTCGACCGCACAGCCGGCGTGGAACACGCGCATGACCTCGCGCCCGGCCGCCAGGGCCAGCCGCTCGAAGGTCTCGAGCATCAGCCTGTCGTCAGATGCCGCCGCCGCTGTCATATTGGTCTTCGGCAATGTCACGCTCGTTCAGCCAGTGTTCCAGTGTATCTACCATCACTTCAGCCGATTTGCCGAGCGTCTTCAGATGGATTTCCGGTTTCTCCGGCGCTTCATAAGGCGAATCGACGCCGGTGAAGTTCTTGATCTCGCCATTCAGCGCGCGAGCATAGAGGCCCTTCGGATCACGCCGGGCGCATTCCTCGAAAGGTGTGTCGACAAATACCTCGATGAACTCACCGTCGGCCATCAGCTCCCTCGCCATGCGCCGCTCGGCGCTAAACGGCGAAATGAAGGACACGATGACGATCAAACCGGCGTCAGCCATGAGCTTGGCCACCTCGGCGACGCGCCGGATGTTCTCGACGCGGTCGGCGTCGGTGAAACCGAGATCGCGGTTGAGACCGTGACGGACATTGTCGCCGTCCAGGATATAAGTGTGGCGGCCGGTGGCGAACAGCTTCTTCTCGAACAGGTTGGCGATGGTCGACTTGCCGGAACCCGAAAGCCCGGTGAACCAGAACACAGCCGGCCGCTGGTTCTTCATGTCGGCGCGCACGCGCTTGCCGACATCGAGCGACTGCCAATGGATATTTTCGGCCCGGCGCAGCGAGTGCACGATCATGCCGGCGCCAACCGTCGCATTGCTGATCCGGTCGATCAGGATGAAGGCGCCGGTAGTGCGGTTCTCGGCAAAAGGGTCGAAGGCGATCGGCGCCCGCGTCGAGATGTTGCAGATACCGACTTCGTTCATTTCAAGCGACTTGGCAGCCTCATGGGCGAAGTCGTTGACGTTGATGCGGTATTTGAGATCGGTAACGGTGGCGCTGGTCTGGTCGGTTTCGGTGCGCAGGATATAGGAGCGGCCCGGCAGCAGGGCATGCTCGTCGAACCAGACGATGTTGGCGGCGAACTGATCGGCGACCTGCGGCCGGGTGGCCGGTGAAACCAGCATATTGCCTCTGGAGACCTCGACCTCGTCGTCGAGGACGAGCGTGACGGCCTGGCCGGCCACCGCCTGTTGGAGATCGCCACCGTAAGCGACGATGCGTTTGACATGCGACGACTTGCCGGATTTGGCGACGACGACTTCGTCGCCCTGCGCAATGGAGCCGGACGCGATCGTGCCGGCAAAGCCGCGAAAGTCGAGATTGGGGCGATTGACATACTGCACCGGAAAACGGAACGGCAATTCGACGGCCGCCTCTTCGACCGAGACGGTCTCAAGATGCTCGATCAGCGTCGGGCCGGAATACCATTGCATGTTCTCGGAGCGGCGGCTGACGTTGTCGCCATAGCGAGCCGACATCGGGATCGGCTCGATGGTCTGAAAGCCGAGATCGCGCGAGAATTGCCGGTAGTCTTCGACGATCCGGTCGAAGACCGCGTGGTCGAAATCGACAAGATCGATCTTGTTGACCGCCAGCACGATGTGGCGGATGCCGAGCAGCGAGGCGATGATCGAATGGCGCCTGGTCTGGCGCAGCACACCCTGCCGGGCATCGATCAGCACGATCGCCAGGTCGGCGGTCGAGGCGCCAGTCGCCATGTTGCGGGTATATTGTTCGTGGCCGGGCGTGTCGGCGACGATGAATTTGCGCTTCGGCGTGGCAAAGAAGCGGTAGGCGACGTCGATGGTGATGCCTTGCTCGCGCTCGGCCTCCAGCCCATCGACCAGCAGCGCGAAATCGATGTCGTCACCGGTCGTGCCATGCTTGCGCGAATCGCGTTCGAGCGCGGCGAGCTGGTCCTCGAAGATCTGCTTGGTGTCGGACAGCAGGCGGCCGATCAGCGTCGACTTGCCGTCATCGACCGAACCGCAGGTCAGGAAGCGCAGCAGCGACTTCTTCTCCTGCGCGGCCAGATAGTCGCGGACACCGTCGGTCGGGGCGAGGCTCTTTGCCATGATGTGGCGCATGGTCAGAAATACCCCTCGCGCTTCTTCTTTTCCATCGACCCGGCTTCATCACGGTCGATCAGGCGACCTTGCCGTTCGGAGGTGCGTGCCGTCAGCATCTCGCCGACGATGGCCTCGAGCGTGTCGGCATCCGACTCGATGGCGCCGGTCAGCGGATAGCAGCCAAGCGTGCGGAAGCGCACCAGCCGGTCCTCCACGACCTCGCCGGGGAGCAATTTCATGCGCTCGTCGTCCTTGAGGATCAGCATGCCGTCGCGTTCCACGACCGGCCGCTGCTTGGCGAAATAGAGCGGCACGATGGGGATATTCTCCTGCAGGATGTACTGCCAGATGTCGAGCTCGGTCCAGTTCGACAACGGAAAGACGCGGATCGATTCCCCCGAAGCGATGCGGGTGTTGAATATCTTCCACATTTCGGGCCGCTGGTTCTTCGGATCCCACACATGCTGGGCGTTGCGGAAGGAGAATATGCGCTCCTTGGCGCGTGACTTCTCCTCGTCGCGACGGGCGCCGCCGAAAGCGGCATCGAAACCGTATTTGTCGAGTGCCTGACGTAGCGCCACGGTCTTCATCACATGGGTGTGGGTGTTGGACCCATGATCGAACGGATTGATGTTGTCGCGCACGCCGTCTTCGTTGACATGGACCAGGAGATCGAAGCCGAGCTTCTGCGCCATCTGATCGCGAAAAGCGATCATCTCGCGGAACTTCCAGGTGGTGTCGACATGGAGAAACGGGAATGGTGGCTTGGCAGGATAAAAAGCCTTCATCGCCAGGTGCATCAGCACGGATGAATCCTTGCCGACCGAATAGAGCATGACCGGCTTGGTGAAGGCGGCCGCAACCTCGCGGAATATGTGAATGGACTCGGCTTCAAGCCGCTGCAGATGCGTAAGCGCTATTGTCATGGACTGTGAGCGTTCTCTCGTGCTTCCGACAGAAGACCTTGCGTCAAATCATCGGGTTTTTGCGCCCGGTTCAAGCTTCGCTTCTGGACAAAGTGTTTCGTGCGGGCGTTCTAGCAGATCGGCGCGGCCCAGAACAATGCAAGACGAGCCGGGCAGCTGTCGGTTCGAGAATGAATTTTCCATGGTTCCGCCAGAATTCGGAAATTTCTGCTTGCCATCTCCCCGGCTGAGGAAACGCAGGAAAAATATTGCCTGGAGAAAGCTGGCGGGTCGACGCTCCGGGACCCCCTCCCATCGATCGCGGCGGTTGCCTATTTTCAGTGGTAATCGACCAAGCATACTATCGAAAAAGGCGCCCAGCCGCTATACCACCACCGGAAGCGGCAAGATGCGTCTTGAAGCATGGGCAATTTCGAGGCGCGCACATTCGGTTCCACCAGACAAGATGTGCCGCATAAAGCTTCTCGAAAACAGCGAGCCCAAAATTGAACGCGCTTTCGTCCATAAAAAGGCAATTCACGCCTTCGCAGATCAATATCTACTTCTCCATTCTTTGTTTCTTTTTTCCACCCGTTCTGGGATCGGTGGTCAGCTTCGTGTTCAATGGTGGCGGCCTGTCGTCCGTCCTGTTGATCGCCCTGAAGAAAAGACGCTTCAATGTCGACCCGGCGATGATGGCGCTGACGGCTGCGTTCTATGCCTATTGCGCGGCCAATCTCGCGGCTTCCATCGTCAACAACGCGATCGCCAGGGATGCATCGCATCTGATCCCGCTCATCACCTTCCTGTTTTTTCCCGTTTCCTACTCGACCTGGAGCATCACGCAGAAAACAACGCTCGTCCGCATTATCGTGCTCTGCAGCATGGCGGCCTGCTTTGCCGCGCTGCTGCTGGCGGCCTTCCAGCAATATCGGCTTGGTATCCGCGCCGAGGGCGGGGCCGGGAATGCAATCGTGTTTGCAGAGGTCCTGTGCCTTGCGGTTATGGTCTGTGTGGCCGGCGCCCTGTCGGGGGTCGAGAGGCACAGGATCGCCCTCATTTGCGCGGCGCTTGGCGGAACGATCGCCATCGTCTACTCCGGCACCCGCATCATCTGGGTGGCGCTGCTGATCGCCGGCATCGCCGTTCTGCTGATCAACCAGCATAGGGTGAGAGGGCGCAATGTCGTTCGCCTGCTGCTGATGGTGGTGGCGGTCGGCATCGTCATCGCCGCTTTCGGCTTCCAGACAATATCCGGGCGCCTCGACTTCCTCCGCTCCGACTTGAGCGCGCTTGGCAGCCACGGCGACTACAACACTTCGGTGGGAATACGCGTCGCCCTTTGGCAGATCGGCCTCAAGGCATTCCGCGAGATGCCCTTGCTCGGGCATGGGGTGGGTGCGACGCAGCTCTTGATAAGCCATGGCTTCCAGAACCAATTCGCGTTGTCGCTGGGCTTCAATCATTTCCACAACGGCTTCCTGACCGCCCTGGTGCAGGCAGGCATCCTAGGCGCCGTGGCGCTGGCGGCGATCTTTGTGGTTGCCGCCAGGAATGCCGCCCTGGTGCTGCGGAACAGCAGCGATCCGATCGAGCGGTTCGGCGCCACCATGATTGTCATCGCGGTGATCACCTATCTCTGCGCCGGAATGACCGGCATCCTGATCGGCCATGATATTCTGGATTCGGTGCTGATGGTCTTCCTGGTGTCGGGAACATATCTCGCCTCAGGCAGCCAGGCGCCATTGCCGCAAGACCAGGCATTTGAGCCCATGGTGGAGAACCAAGGGCTTCCACCCGCGCCGGGAAAAACCCTTCAGCCAGTGGCGAAAGAAGTGCTTTCGCCAGGGATGGGAGATCCGGCGCTTCCATCCGCCAATCATTGATCGTTCCGGGCAAAGGCAATGAAAGTCCTGGTCACAGGCGCGACAGGCTTCATCGGCCGTCAGGTGGTCCATCGGCTTCGCGAGGCCGGCGTCGAGCTTCGCCTCGCCTCCCGCCACCCGGAGAGCCTTGATCCAGGGTCCGAAGCCGTGCCGATGCCCAGTTTCGATGCGCCGGCCGCGGCTTTTCTGGCGCTGACCAGGCATGTTACGGACGTCGTCCATTGCGCGGGCCTAAACAACGATCAGGGCAACGCCAGCGAGGCCGATTTCCTGGCGGCCAATGCGGAATTGAGCGCACGGCTGGCGCAAGCCTGCGCCGAACAGGCAAGCGGACGCTTCATCCACCTCTCCTCGATCCGGGCCGTGATCGGCGCCCGTGTCAGCGCAACGATCGACGAGGACACCATCCCCGACCCGCAATGCGCCTATGGGCGTTCGAAGCGCGAAGCCGAGATCAGGGTGCGCGACGCCTATGCGTTGCACGGCCGTTCCGATGCCGCCGCGTTGCGGCTGCCTCCGGTCTACGGCCCAGGCATGAAGGGAAACCTGGCGACGCTGATGCGGCTGGCGGATACCGCCCTGCCGCTGCCGACAGGCGCCCTGACGGGAAACCGCTCGCTGCTGTCATTGCCATCGGCGGCGGGAGCGGTGTGGCACCTGCTGAGCCATTCGCAACCGCTTCGCCCGATCTATGGTGCGAGCGATATGGCGCCGGTTTCGGTGGCGGCCATCGTCGGCGCCTTTCGCAGAGGGTTCGGAAGACCGGCGCGCCTGATGGCCGTGCCGGCTAGGCCGATTAGGGCGGCCGCGATCCTGCTGGGCAAGCGCATGTTTTGGGACAGCATGACCGCGACGCAGATATGCGATCCTTCGTTGCTCGCATCCGAAGGCTGGCTGCCGGAAACCGGCACGCTGGAGCAGTTGGCCGCGACAGCGCGGCTTGGAAACGCTCAATCGCCTGCGTTGCGATAGAGTGTTCCAAACAGGATCCGAAGGTCGAGCCAGAGCGACGCGGTCCTGAGATAGGCAGCGTCGGTTTCGGCCAGGAGGTGCGGGTTGGACATGTCGATGCCCCGGATTTGGGCAAGGCCGGTTATGCCTGGAAGCGCCTCCAAAACGCCCAGCCGCCTGCGGCACTCGATCAGTTCGGTCTGGGTCGGCAGACAGGGACGCGGCCCGACCAGGCTCATCTCGCCCTGCAGAACGTTCCAGAACTGCGGCAACTCATCGAGCTTGAATTTCCGCAGGACCCTGCCGACCGATGTTACGGCGCCCTCGGGCGCCTCGTGCGAGGGCAAGGACGGCGTTCCCTGGTACATCGTCCTCAATTTGTGGCAGCGGAACGGGACGCCGCCTCGACCGACGCGTGTCTGCGAGAAAATCGCCGGGCCGGGCGACGATAGCCGGACGGCAAGGACAGCGAGCAACAGCACAGGAAGGCTGACAATCGACAGCAAAGCCGCACCGGCGAGATCGAGGATTTTCTTGGCTGCCTTCATGAACGGCCGATCATACTCTCTGCCAAAGCTATCCTCGGCGTGCCCAAGCGCAGCCCGTCATCCGGCCGACGTAGCATGAGGTCGCCTCTCGACCAAGCGTACCACGCAGCCATTCGATGTTCAGATGCGACCCAGGACGAATGCGAGGTAGAGCCCGAGTGTCCCGGCGAAAATCTGTCGATAGACGCCGCTTTTGCGCAGAGCGCGCAGGCGCTGGAAAAGGGCTGCGACGCGATCGGCCACGACCGGGTCACAGCTAGCTCGCCTGCCCGGCCGCCTTCGGAATCATGTCCTGGGATACGTTCGTCCTTGCCTTCGTCGCACGGTCGAGATCCGCAAGCACGGCGAGCGAGGCTGCCTTGTCCTGGCTCTTCATCGATTGCTGCAGCGCGGCAAGCGCGGCGTGGACATCCGACCATTGCACGACGTCGGTGCTGAGGCCAAAAATCTTCGAAATGCTGAGTTCGACCAATTCCTCGTCTTCACCGTGCAGCGTTTCGTGGAGCTTTTCCCCCGGCCTGATGCCGGTGAAGCGGATTGGAATGTCGGTGTAGGGGCTCTTTCCGGACATGCGGATCATCGTTTCGGCAACTTCGAGGATGGGCACGGGTTTGCCCATGTCGAGCATGTAGACGGCGTAGTCCTGGCCGGCCGGCCGCGACGCGGCATCGGCCGCCGACATGATGACGAGATCGACGGCTTCGGCGACAGTCATGAAATAGCGCGTCATGCGCCGGTCCGTTATGGTGACCGGCCCGCCGGCCTCGATCTGGGCCTGGAATATGGTCGCCACCGAACCATTGCTGCCAAAGACGTTGCCGAACCGGACGGCTATGAACTTGGTGGCGGCGCGGCGCCCGCCGGCTTCGCCGGCCGGCATGCCATGCAAGCCGCTGACGATCTGTTCGGCGGCGCGCTTCGTCATGCCAAGCACGGATGTCGGATCGACGGCCTTGTCGCTCGACACCAGGACAAATTGCGCCACGCCGCATTTGGCGGCGACCTCGGCGCAGACAAGCGTCCCGAAGACGTTGGTCTGGATGGCGGATTCCCAGTTTTCCTCGAGCAGCGGGACGTGCTTCAGGGCCGCGGCATGGAAGATGATGTCCGGCTTGAATTCGGTGACGACGCGCGTCATCTGGCGCCGGTCCGCGACGTCGACGATGCGGACCTTGAGACGGTCATGGTCCTTCTCGTTGACGTACTGGCTCAACTGAAAGATGCCAAACTCGGAATTGTCGGCGACCAGAACCGCCTCGGCCCCCAGTTCCAGCGAGCGTTTGACCAACGTGCGGCCAATGGAGCCGGCGCCTCCGGTAACCAGGACGCGCTTGCCGCCGACGAAAGCGCCGATGCGTTCGATATCGGAGGGGACCGTGGGGCGGCGCAGGATCGTTTCCATCTCGACGGCATCGAGAACGAGCTTGCCTTCCTGGCCCAGTTGCGAAAGCCCCGAGAACTGGACGACCGCTATGTCACCCTGCCGGGCGATGCGAACAAGCTCGGAATACTCCTCGATCTCGTGCTCGGCGCCGCTGCCGAAGATCAGCAGATCGAGGCTCTGGGTGCCGCTCGTGTAATCCTCCAGCACATCGATGAGGCGGGGCCGGGTCGCCACCACGGGCACACCTTGAATGCGAGTGCCCAAGGGCGCGTCACGCTCGGTCGCCATGATACCGGCGATGGAATGGTCGGCGGGCTCGGCCGTGCGCGTGAAGCGGATGATCAGGTCGGCCTCTCCGAGCCGGCCGACGAACAACGCCTGCTTGGTCCGCGCCGTGTCGGTCTTGCGGTTCAATATCCCCCAGCTCGCGCCATCGCGCAGGAAGCGGTAGAACAGCCGGGGCGCCGAGATGATGGTGAAGGAGACCAGGAAGAAGACGATGAACTGGCGCTCATTGAGGCCCGCCACGGGCTCGAAGAAACGAACCACCAGCGAAACGGCATAAAGCGCGCAGGTCAGAATCGCGCAGCTCTTCAGGATGTTGAAGAAGTCAGGCGTCGAGGCGAAGCGCCACACGGTGGTGTAGAGGCCGCAGGACCTGAACAGCAGGTGGCTGATGAAAACGATGCTCACCCAGGTGACAAGGCCCTGAAGGGACAGCGCCTCGAACGAGAGATTCGACCGCGAAAGGACGAGGCTGAGCGCCACCGCGACCAGGACCATGACCACGTCCTGGGCCATGATGAAGCCACGCCGCATTTCGGGCCTGAGTCCGAATACCAGGGAAGAATTCATTGGACGGCACTAGACTCCAGGCTCTCGGGCATGGGCACCGCAGAGTGCGAACACGAAGATCACTCGTGGCCGACCACTCCTTCAAAGTGCCATCCCCGGCCCCCGCCGTCTTGTATCGCATACTGCGTGGCGGGAGGTATAGCCAGATGTTTTTTCGCCTGTCCGACCTCAATTCACGTGCGGCGCTGGATTGTGGTTGTGCGTTGCGAGGATCGAAACTTGCGCACAATCGGTGACAGTGCGAAACGTGGCAAAAAAGGGGAGGATCAAGAAAGAATGGCTGCCACATCCAACTACAGGGCTTCGATATACCCGTCGATCTTGCACCGTGTCACTGGTAGTGCCGAAGAACCTTTGACCATATTTCATAGCATGAGCACAGCGGATGACTGGCACGCACCTTGGACTGCATGATCTGGATGGAAGCGAGGGCGATTACATAATATGCCCATGCATACTACTTCAACGAGAACGCGACTCTGGTTTTCGCGATCTGCATGGGATTACATGCCGTATGGCAACCTCAAGAGCGTGAAGACGGCATCAACCTTCTTTACCTTGGGTTCGCATTGAAGCTCGGTGCCTGTTTCGTCTTGTCAACCAGAAGCCGGCGCACCACGGTTTCCGCCGATTGCCGCCAGTCCGGCGCCTTCCAACCGAAGGCGGAAGCGAACTTCGCGCTCGACAGCCGGGAATTGGCGGGGCGGCGCGCCTTGGTCGGATAGTCCATCGTTGCGATGTCCCGTACCCGCGCCCAATGACCACCAAACGCCAGGCTTGTGTCCAGTATATGACGGGCAAATTCGCTCCAGTTGGCCTCGCCCGTGCCGGCCAGATGATAGGTGCCGAACGCTGCGAGATCCTCGTTGCGGTGCAGCATGGCCGCCGCATGCAGGATCGCGTCGGCGATATCAAGCGCTGAGGTCGGGTTTCCCCATTGATCGGCCACCACCGAGATCTCGTCGCGGTCGGCGGCCAGCCGCAGCATGGTTTTCACGAAATTCCGGCCGAACGGGCTGTAGACCCAGGCGGTGCGCAGGATCAGGTGGCGCGGGCCGGCGGCGGCAACCGCCTGTTCGCCGGCGAGCTTGGAGGCGCCGTAAACGCCGAGCGGCGCCGTGGCATCGGTCTCGACATAGGCGCCGGGAGCGCTACCGTCGAAGACATAGTCGGTCGAAAGATGGATGACGGGAACGCCAAGCCGTGCTGCCGCTTCGGCCACCTTGCCGGCGCCGGTCGCGTTGACCGCAAAAGCCGGATCGGGCTCGTCCTCGGCCTGATCCACGGCGGTGTAGGCGGCAGCCGACACGACGATATCCGGCTTGGCCGCCGAGATGGCGTCAAAGACAGTCTCGGGTCTTGCCAGGTCGAGCTCCGGCCGGCCGATGGCGACGACTTCCACATCGGCGCGGCTCTGGCCAGCCTCCAGCAAACTCGCCGCGACCTGGCCGTCGCGTCCGGTGACGACGATCCTCACGCGCTCACCTTGCGTGCTTCGCCCAGCCTTTCGCCGGCATAGCGCTGCTCGCGGATCGGCCCCCACCACCATTTGTTGTCCAGGAACCAGTCCACCGTCCGTGCCAGGCCGCTGTCGAAATTCTCGCTTGGCGTCCAGCCGAGCTCGCGGCCGATCTTGGAGGCGTCGATGGCATAGCGGCGGTCGTGCCCGGGCCGGTCGGTGACGAAGGCGATCAGGTCGCGATAGCGCTTGCCATCGGCGCGGGGACGCCTGATGTCGAGCAGGTCGCAGATCGTCTCGACAACGGCGAGGTTCGTGCGTTCCGAATTGCCGCCGACATTGTAGCTCTCGCCCGGCGTGCCCTTGGTGGCAACGAGCTCCAGGGCCCGCGCGTGATCCTCGACGAACAGCCAGTCGCGCACATTGGCGCCGGCGCCGTAGACAGGCAGCGGCTTTTCATCGAGCGCGTTGAGGATGACGAGCGGGATCAGCTTCTCGGGGAAATGATAGGGGCCGTAATTGTTCGAACAGTTGGAAAGAACCACCGGCAGGCCATAGGTCTCGTGCCAGGCACGCACGAGATGGTCCGAGGCCGCCTTCGAGGCCGAATAGGGCGACGACGGCGCGTAGGGGGTCTCCTCGACGAACATGCCGCCATCGAAAGGCAGGTCACCGAACACTTCGTCGGTCGAGACGTGATGGAAGCGGAAGCGGCCTTTCCTTTCGTCGGAAAGGCCACGCCAGTATTCCAGCGCGGCATTGAGTATCTTGTAGGTGCCGACGATGTTGGTCTCGATGAAGGCGCCAGGTCCGTCGATCGAGCGGTCGACATGGCTCTCGGCGGCGAGGTTCATGACGATGTCGATATCGTTGCGGCGCAATATGTCCAGCACCGCCCGCTCGTCACAGATATCGGCATGGGCGAAGCTGTAATTGTGGGCATTCTCGATCGGCCGCAGCGAGGCCAGATTGCCCGCGTAGGTCAGCTTGTCGAGATTGGTCACCCGGTAGGCCGGATTGGCGCACAGATGCCGGCACACCGCCGAACCGATGAAGCCGGCTCCGCCCGTCACCAGAAAATTCATGCTGCTGTCCTCACGCACCTTTGGCAACATCAGGCAAACACCTCGGCGGCGGCGAGCAGCGGCGCCTTGAGATCCTTGTCCGAAAGCTGGAACCCGCTGGCCAGCGACGGCCATTCTATGCCGATGGCCGGGTCATCGAAACAGATCGAGCGGTCATGCTCGGGCGAATAGGTGTCGGTCACCTTATACAGGACCTCGGTGTCGGGCACGAGCGTCACGAAGCCATGCGCAAAGCCCTTTGGCACCAGGATCTGGTTGCCCTTCTCAGCCGACACTTCGAGAGCGACCCATTTTCCAAAGGTCTTCGAACCGCGGCGAATATCGACCGCTACGTCTAAGACGCTGCCACGGATGACGCGCAGCAGCTTGTCCTGGGCGCGCGGCGCAAGCTGGTAGTGCAATCCGCGCAGCACGCCCGCCGCGGCGGAATAGGAATGGTTGTCCTGCACGAAAACGAGGTCGATGCCGGCCTGCGCAAAGCGCTCGGCATTGTAGGTTTCCACGAAGAAGCCGCGCGCATCGCCATGCCGCTTTGGAACTATTTCCAGCACCCCGTCGATGCCAAGCGGTCTCACCTCCAGCATCTACCCCTCCGAAAGATCGGCGACACGCCGGCGCAGATAGGCCGCGTATTCGTTCTTTCCCAGGCGGGTCGCGCGCTCCAGCACCTTGTCCGCCGTCAGCCAGCCCTGTTCGAAAGCGATTTCCTCGGGACAGGCGACTTTGATGCCTTGTCGATGTTCAATCGTCCGCACGAAGGAAGAGGCATCGTTCAGACTGTCATGAGTCCCAGTGTCGAGCCAGGCATAGCCACGGCCCAATCGGTGCACATGCAGCAGGCCGCGATCGAGGTAGGCATTGTTGACTGCCGTGATTTCCAACTCGCCTCGGGCCGAAGGGCGGATGGTCGAAGCGATATCGACGACAGTGTTGTCGTAAAAATATAGCCCGGTAACGGCCCAATTGGATTTCGGCTTTTGCGGTTTTTCCTCGATCGTGAGCGCGGTTCCGGTGGTCTTGTCGAAAGAAACAACGCCATACCGTTCAGGATCCTCGACATGATAGGCGAAGACCGAGGCGCCCTTGTCGCGCGAAGCGGCGGCGCGGCAAAGCTGCGACAGCCCGTCGCCAAAATAGATGTTGTCGCCCAGGATCATCGAGACGCTGTCCTTGCCAATGAACTCGCGACCGATGATGAAAGCTTCCGCAAGCCCATTGGGTTGCGGCTGCTCCGCATAGGAGATATCCAGCCCAAACTCCGATCCGTCACCGAGCAATTCCCGGAAAACAGGGAGGTCCCGTGGCGTTGAAATAACCAAGATTTCCCGAATTCCCGCGAGCATCAGCACGCTCAGCGGATAGTAGATCATCGGTTTGTCGTATACCGGAAGAATTTGTTTGGAGATTGCCAAAGTCAGCGGATAAAGGCGCGTTCCACTACCTCCCGCAAGGATAATTCCTTTCAAGAAGCTCTCCCTGACATAGCCTACTCCCCTCGGCAGCAGCGGTAGCCACACTACACCTTGAGAAAGCTGCCTCCTGCGCGGCTTATATCCTGGACTCGTTACCAAAATACGCCAGATACCATTCCACGAACCGCCCTACGCCTTCCGATACGGACGTTCCAGGGCGGTAGCCGACGGCCTGTTGCAGCGCCGAGGTGTCGGCAAAAGTGTCGGGCACGTCGCCTGCCTGCAGCGGCAAGAATTCGACGATGGCCTTGCGGCCAAGCGCGTTTTCCAGCGCTTCGACATAGGCGGCCAGCTTCACCGGGTTGTTGTTGCCGATGTTGAAGATGCGCCAGGGCGCGCTGCTCGTCGCCGGGTCCGGATGGCCGGAATCCCAGGCAGGGTTGGCCGCGGCGGGGCTGTCGCTGGCGCGGACCACGCCTTCGGCAATGTCCTCGACATAGGTGAAGTCGCGCGTGTGATTGCCGTTGTTGAACAGCTTGACCGGCTCGCCCGCCAGGATGCTCCTGGTGAACAGGAACAGCGCCATGTCGGGACGGCCCCAGGGACCGTATACGGTGAAAAAGCGCAAACCAGTGGTCGGCAGCCCGAACAGGTGGCTGTAGCTGTGCGCCATCAGCTCGTTGGCGCGCTTGGTCGCGGCGTAGAACTGCAGCGGGTGGTCGGCCGGGCGATGCTCGGAAAACGGCATGTCGGTGTTGGCGCCGTAAACGCTCGAGGTGCTGGCATAGGTCAGGTGCCCGACACGGCTGTGGCGGCAGGCCTCGAGCATGTTGGTGAAAGCGACGATGTTGCTTTCGACGTAGGCGCGCGGATTTTCCAGGCTGTAGCGCACCCCGGCCTGGGCGGCGAGATGGATTACCCGGTCGAAGGCGTGTTCGGCAAAGCAGCCGTCAACCACGGTCCTGTCGGCGAGATTGCCGTGGATGAAATGATAGCCGGCATTGGTGCTTCGGCTCGCCTCGGCCAGAAGCCGCAGCCGCGCCTGCTTGAGGCGCGGATCGTAATAGTCGTTGATGCTGTCGACGCCGACGACCTCGTCGCCGCGCTCCAGGAGCCGCCTGGCGACATGATAGCCTATGAAGCCGGCGGCGCCGGTGACCAGAACCTTCATCAGAAGCGACCGTCTCCGGGAGTGGACCCCTGACGTCTATGGCATACCGGCTTGCTGCGGGGCTCAGGAGCGCTTCAGCAGCGACCAGACGGCCGGCACCAGGCTCGCCGCGAGCGCAACCTTGATCAGGTCGCCGACGATAAACGGCACGACGCCGAACTGCCAGGACTTCTCCGGACCGATGAGCATCGCCAGCCAGGCGAAGCCCATTGCCATCATCACGACTTCGGCAACCAACATCGCATTGACAAGCTTGATCGGATGGCGATCCCAGCCGCGATCGGCGGCCCAGCCGACAATAGCGGCCATGACGACGAAGCCAGCGAGATAGCCGCCGGTCGGCCCGACCATATAGGCAATGCCGATACCCTTCTCCGGCGTGCCCTGGAAGACCGGGAAGCCCATCGCGCCCTCCGCCATATAGAGCAGCAGGGTGGCAACGCCGAGACGCATGCCGAAGGCGGCGGCGATCAGGAAGACGGCAAGCGTCTGCATCGAGATATCGACAGGACCCAGGACCACCCTGGTCTTGGCGGACAGCGTCAGCAGCAGCGTTCCGGCAATCGCCAGGAGAAGCTGCGTTGCCAGTCGCGCCGCGCCTTCTTGCGGCAGAGCCAGAGAAACAAGCGGGCGCATCGTCGTTGCAGTTGCCATGGTCTTCCCCAATCCGATTTGTCGCGATCCAGCAATCGCGGTCTCAGCGTTTTCCTATATTGGCTTGCGTGCTATGCGGCAATCGGTTTTGCCGTTCCTGGAACAAAGTGCCTACATTGTTCCAGGAAACAATGTGCCCGACATGGTCGAAAAGGCTTGCTTCGAAAAGACATGGTTCGAAAAGACATGGCTCTCAAATTCGATACCAGTTTCGATCCCGGCTACGGTCACGGGATAGACGTGGCAGCCGACGTGCGGCGCATCACGGCCCGAAATCCGAGCCCGTTTACCTTTCACGGCACAAACTCCTACATCGTCGGGCGCGAGACGCTGGCGGTCATCGACCCCGGGCCGGATGACGAGGCGCATCTGCAGACCTTGCTCGACGTGATCGCCGGCAGGCCGGTCAGCCATATCTTCGTCAGCCATACGCATCGTGACCATTCACCGCTGGCGACGCGGCTGAAAGAGCGCACCGGCGCCGCCGTGCTGGCGGAGGGCCCGCATCGGCCGGCAAGGCCGTTGCACACCGGCGAAACCAATGCGCTCGATGCCAGCGCCGACACTGCTTTCGTTCCCGACATCGCGCTGCCTGACGGGGCGTTGGTCGCCGGCGACGGCTGGGCGATCCGGACGGTTCTGACCCCCGGCCACACCGCCAATCACGCGGCATTCGCGCTGGAGGGAACTGGCATCCTGTTCTCGGCCGATCATGTCATGGCATGGGCGACGTCCATCGTCGCGCCGCCGGACGGGGCAATGGCCGATTACATGGCGTCGCTGGACCGGCTGATCGAGCGCGGCGATCGCCTGCTGCTGCCTGGCCATGGCGGACCAGTGACGGCGCCGCGCAATTTCATGCGCGGGCTGAAGACGCATCGCAAGATGCGCGAACGAGCCATACTGGAGCGGGTCAGGGCCGGTGACCGGACGATCCCCGACATGGTCAAGGCAATCTACAGGGATACCGATCCACGGCTGCACGGCGCTGCCGGGCTATCGGTGCTTGCCCATCTCGAGGACTTGGTGGCACGCGGCATGGTGTCGACCGACGCAGCCCCCGCCATCGACGGTATTTTCGCGCCTGCCTGATAGGCTTCCCCGGACGCAAACGCACTATCCGCGGGAAACCGACTATTCGGCCGGAGCCGCGCCGACCTGGCCGGCGACTTCCTGATCGAGTTCCGCCAGGAAATCGGTGACGCGCGCGGCATTGTCGCCAAGGTCGTAGCGGCCGTAACGCGACGCCGACCGCATGTCGACGATGATCGTGTCCCCATCATCCGTCACGCGGATCGCCACGTCGGCCGGAAGGCCGAGCACGAAGCTCGAGGCAACGGCTGTGATGGTAACCTCGCTCTGCCCGGCGAGGTCGGGGTATGGCTGGGAAAGGTCCCAGCCGCGCCTGTCGAGCACGGTTTCGACGGCGTTGACGATGGTCTCGAAGGGCAGGTCGTAGCTGCGCGCGGTGACAAGCGGATAGCTGTCGGTCTGCAGCCGCTGTTCGCCCGGCGTCGGCGGGGAGAGCACGTTCATGTCCTTCGTTCGGTCGCTGATGTCGAGCGCCGGCGGTTCCTCGAAATCGGTCGAGATATCCCTGAGCGGCGGATAGATCGTGGCCCAGTACACGGCAACGCCGTAGGGGACCAGCACCAACAGGGCCAGCACGACGCCGACGGTCAGGTCGCGGCCGCCGCGGTCACCGAAATTCCACAGCCTCGAAAAGGCAAAGGCGGCGAACAATAGCGCCAGCGCCGCCAGCAGCGCGACAATGCCCAGCACCCACAGGAACACCGGCGTTTCGACAAGGCCGAAGCGATGGCCGACATAGTCGGTCAGCAAAAGCACCGCCGAAAATGCGGCCGTGCGCCGCGACCAGCCGGCCGCCTTCGACGTTTGCCGTTCGGGAATACTAACCATTGTCTTCTGCGACGCCCCAACCCGGACCGAGGTCTAGTGCCTTTTCGCGGCGGCTTGAAGCCGAAACATGCAACATCCCCGTCAATCCGTCGGCAAGCGGTAGTCCTTGAACTGCTGGCGCAAGGTGATCTTCTGGATCTTGCCGGTGGCGGTATGCGGTATCTCGCCGACGAAAGCGACATCGTCGGGCATCCACCACTTGGCCACCTTGCCGTCCATGAAGTCGAGAATACCAGCCTTGGTCGGCTCCTTGCCGGGCTTGGCGACGACGACCAGCAACGGCCGCTCGCCCCATTTCGAATGGTGGACGCCGATGGCCGCCGCTTCCGCCACATCCGGGTGACCGACAGCCAGATTCTCGAGGTCAATGGTCGAAATCCACTCGCCGCCGGACTTGATGACGTCCTTGGCGCGATCGGTGATCTGCATGTAGCCGCCGGCATCGATGTGGGCGACGTCTCCGGTATCGAACCAGCCGTCCTCGTCGAACTGCTCGGCGCCCACACCGCCATAGTAAGCGCGGGCAACCGCGGGGCCGCGCACCTTCAGCCGGCCAAATGTCCTGCCGTCCCACGGTTGCGCCTTGTTGTCGTCATCGGTCACCTTCATCTCGACGCCGAAGGGCGGGTAGCCCTGTTTGCCCTGGACGTCGAGCCGGGCCTCGCCCTCGAGGCCGGCATATTCGGGCTTCAGGGTGCATAGGGTTCCTAGCGGCGACATTTCGGTCATGCCCCAAGCATGGATGACCTGGACACCGTAATTGTCCTGGAATTTCGTCATGATCGCACGCGGGCAGGACGAGCCGCCGATGACGACCTTGTTCAGATGGGGAAGCGTCTTGCCGGTCTCCTCCAGATATTGCAGCAGCATCATCCAGACGGTCGGCACTGCGGCGCTGAAGGTCACCTTCTCGGTGTCGAGCAACTCGTAGATCGAGGCGCCGTCCATCTTGCAGCCGGGCATGACCAGCTTGGCGCCGATCATCGGTGCGCTCTGGCCAAGGCCCCAAGCATTGGCGTGGAACATCGGCACCACCGGCAGGATCGTGTCGCGCGCCGACAGACCCATCGCATCGGGCATGGCGGCAATCATGGCGTGCAGCACGTTCGAGCGGTGGCTGTAGACGACGCCTTTGGGATCGCCCGTCGTGCCCGACGTATAGCACATGCCGGCGGCAGTGCCTTCGTCGAAGGTCTTCCAGCCGAAATCGCCATCGACCCCGTCAAGCCAGTCCTCGTAGGCGACGGCATTGGGCAAGGTGGTTTGCGGCATGTGCGCCTTGTCGGTCAGCACGATCACCTGTTTCAGCGATTTGACGGCACTTGCGATCTTTTCGAGCAACGGCACGAAGGTGAGATCGACGAAGACAGCCTTGTCCTCGGCATGGTTCATGATCCAGACGATCTGCTCGGGAAACAGGCGCGGATTGAGTGTATGATAGATCGCGCCAACGCCCATGATGCCATACCAGGCCTCGATGTGGCGCGCGGTGTTCCAGGCCAGCGTGGCGATGCGGTCGCCCATCCCGTACCCGTCGCGTTCCAGCCGCTGGGCAACCTTGAGGGAACGACGGTGGATATCGGCATAGGTGGTGCGCACGATCGGTCCCTCGATCGAGCGCGACACGATCTCGCGCACCCCATGTTGCCGTTCGGCGTTGTCGATCAGCTTGTGGCACAGCAGCGGCCATTCCTGCATCAGCCCCAGCATCCGTTCCTCCTCCCTCGCGCATTTTGCGTCGTAGCTTTGGCGCATTGTGAAGCGAACCGGCGGATTGTCCAGTCACCCGCTTGCGCGGCTAACGAATTTCGGTGTCCGTGCCGTAACGGCAAGCGGTTGAATTCCGGCATGTTTTGGATTTCGGCCTGCTGACCCCTCATGCCACCGAGATGGCAGGAGGGTCCAAATCACCGCCGTGACGGCAGTCTCCTACCTCCGAAATCACCGGGAAATCCGCCACAATCCGGCCATCGTCGGCGTTAAGTTTCGTTAACGGGCAAAGGGGTGCGATTGGCGACTGAAAGAGGTTCGCATGGACGCGCAACTCGAGGACAAGGCTCTGGAGAGCACACTTGCCGAAAGCCTGGCCGATTTGGTGCCGGACGAGAAGACTGTTTCCGAGGACGAATTTGTTGAAGTTGTCGGCGGCGCGCTCGAAGCGGTCGGCGGCACGCTGCTGTTCAAGATGTGTGTCGAAAGCGGAGGCGAAGGCCAGCATGTCGCGGCGGCATCCGTCGGCGACGGCGGCAATCGCCAGTTCCTGCTGCTCACCCTGCCGACCGGCGGCGGCTCGCTGAAGGTCGAGACCGTTTCGAGAAGCAGCAACCCGGTGGCGGGCATCGCAGCCGCCTATGCCGGACTGATGGACGCATTCAGAACCGCCGCCTGAATCCTCGGCTGACACTCGAAAGCGCTATAGCGCCACGCCTCGGCGATTGGCGCCGGTTTTCGTGATGCGAACGGACCTTGCGCAATGGCTGTGCCCGCCACATTTTAGGGAGCCAGGTAAGGAGAACCAGCATGGACAAGATCGCCAACCCTGCCCCCGGCTTCCAGCGCAATCCCGACAAGATCATCACCATCGAGCCCTATGCCGGCACCGTTACCGTCCGCGCCGGCGATACGGTCATCGCATCGTCCACGAGGGCCAAGGTGCTGACCGAGGCCCCCTACCCCGCAGCCTTCTACATTCCGTTCGCCGACATCGATTTCGACAAGCTCACCGGCACGGAGCACTCCACCCATTGTCCCTACAAGGGCGATGCCAGTTATTGGAGCGTGCTGCCGGCCGGCGAGGCGGGCAAGGACGCGATGTGGGCCTATCGGCATCCGTTCGACGAAATGACCGACATCCGCGATCACGGGGCGTTCTACGCCAGCAAGGTCACCATCGAAGCCAAGCCTAGCTGAGTTCTTCGACTTGAAGGCACTCAGGGTGGGTTGAGATTTGAGGGCGGGCCGATCACCACCCAATATCGACGCACCCTCAGTCGGTGGTGCCGTTGTTGCCCATGCCATCGGCATCGTCGAGACGTACGAAGGTCATGCCTTTGCCCTTGAGCGCCAACAGGCCCTGCACCACGCCTTCGCCGGCGGCATGGGTCGGCTGATTGATGTGCGAGATGATGACGTCGCCATCTTTGGCCGCGGCGATGCGCCTGGCGGTTTCCTTGGCACCCAGCAATGAGCCGCCATCGCCATTGATCGAGAAGCCGGCGATCTTGAAGCCAAGCTTGCGGATCATCGCGATGGCCGAGGGACTGTACTCGGCCGTTGCGCCCCGGAACCATTTCGGAGCCGGTTCACCCGTCTTGGCCAATGCGGCGGCACCCGATTCGACCTCGGCCAGCACCGCTTCGGGGCTGCCGGCGCTGCGTATGCCATAAATCTTCTGCGGCGTGTCGACCGCCGGAATATGGTGGCCGCCGTGATTTTCCAGTTCGAACAGGTCGGGATGCGCGTGCATGATCGCGACGGCCGCGGCATTGCGCTTCAGCCAGATGCCGGTGACGAAAATGGTGGCGGGGATCTTGTTTTCCACCAGCGCCGAAAGGATCCGTGTGTCGGTTTGTCCGCCGCAGGCATCGAGCGTCAGCGCGACCCGGCCGGCCCCGCTTTCGGCAGGCTTTATATGCAGCGTGGGCTCGACCAGCGGCACGGCGTGAGCGCTGGACACTACCGCCAGCGACATGGCGATCATGCAGAGATGTTTTTGCGGCAGATGCATCAAACCAATTCCTGATAGGCGATTTCAAGCCGCTATCCCAAGGCCCGCATCAAGGCGGAAATCGGGACGATGAATAGCAGAAAGATGCCTGACGCGGCAATTTGACCGACCAGTTGGTGAACGAACCCTTCGACGGCGGCCTTGCCGCCGTTAAAGCCCGTCAGCCCGACATGCATCAGACAGCGCGCTCGCGCTTCATCTCGGTGCGCGCGAGCACCTCGCGCACCGCATCGACGACGGGTTTCACCTCCAGGCGCCACACGCAGCACGCCTTGCTGGGGTCGGGCCAGCGGCACAGATCCTTGGCCACGCAGTCGCATGGCATCGGCGGCCGAAGCGCGATGCTGGGCACGCCAACAGGCCCCCAGCGCGACGGATGCGTCAGGCCGAACAGCCCGACAACCGGCGTACCCGCGGCGGCGGCCATGTGCATCGGGCCGCTCTCGTTGCCGAGAAACAGCCGGGCCTGTTTCAGGACAGCCAGCAAGGTCTCGAGCGACAGCCTACCGACTAGGTCGACGACCGGCGTCGCCGTCCTGGCGAGGATCGGTGCGGTCGCCTGGCGTTCGCTCGGCCCTCCCACCAGGACGACGCCCAGTCTGGTACCCATTGCAATTTCGTCGATCGCCTCGGCAAACCGTTCCGGCTGCCATTGCCGGCCCTTGAAACTCGCGCCCGCATGCACGGCGACGAAGGCGTTCGGTCGCAGACGATGCTTGCCCAGAAGCGCCAGGGCTTTCGCCGTCTCGAACAGCGACGGCTGAAAGCTTGGCACGGTGACGCGCAGATCGACGCCAAGCGCTTCAAGGGGCGAGAGATAGCGATAGACGAAATGATGGCCGCCAAACCCGTACGGCTTGGCATACAGATTGGCGGGCTGCCGCTCCAGCAGCTTCAGGGGCCTTTCGGGAGGATTGTAGCCGACGCGCGTCTTTGCGTTGACGAACCCGCTCACGATGCGCGAGGTCTTTGAATCGGTCAGGTCGATCGTCAGGTCGAAGCGGAACCGACGCAGCGCCCGCACCATCGCATAGAGCTCTTTTCCACGCTCCAGCGGGGTGCCCCGCATGCGGGCCCGCCTGAACGTGACCACCTCGGCGGCGATGCCATGCCCAATCACGAAGCTCTCGAACTGAGCCTCGCAGAGGAACACGATCCTGGCGCCGGGAAATTCGAGTTGCAGGTTCCTGGCGAGCGTCGAGGCGAGAACGATGTCGCCGATGAACTTCGTCTGAATGACCAGGATCGAGCGGAACGGCGCGGGTGATATCTGCAACATTTGATTCCGGAGACAATTGGCGGGCCATCCGCAAATTGGGCAGGAACAATGTCGAGATTACGCAATGCCATCAGCACGTTCGCGTGAGCTTTCATACAAAACCGTAAGCTTCGATCCGGGCTGGCGTCCTATCCGCGCCCGATCTTTGCCACCTGTACCGCCGCCTGCGCGGCCGCCAGCCTGGCGATCGGCACGCGATAGGGCGAGCACGACACATAGTCGAGCCCGACCTCCTCGCAAAACCGGATCGATGCCGGGTCGCCGCCATGTTCGCCGCAGATGCCGAGCTTGATGTCGGGCCGCGTCGCCCTGCCTTTTTGCGCAGCCATGCGCACCAGTTCGCCGACACCATCGATGTCGAGCGAGACGAACGGATCCTGCTCGATGATGCCCTTCTGGCGATAGGTCTCCAGGAAAGAGGCAGCATCGTCACGCGAAATGCCGAAAGTGGTCTGGGTAAGGTCGTTGGTGCCGAAGGAGAAGAACTCGGCTGTAGCGGCGATGACATGGGCCCGGATCGCCGCGCGGGGGAGCTCAATCATGGTCCCAGTCAGATAGTCGATCTTGACGCCGGTCTCGTCCATGACGCTCTTGGCGACCGCATCGATGCGCGCCTTCACGTAATCGAGTTCCTTCACCAGGCCGACCAGCGGCACCATGATCTCGGGAACCACCAGCGCGCCGGCCTTCTTGCCGGCCTCGACGGCGGCCTCGAAGATGGCCCGCGCCTGCATCTCGGCGATCTCGGGATAGGAGACGGCCAGCCGGCAGCCGCGATGGCCGAGCATCGGGTTGAATTCATGCAGGGCGTCGGTGCGCTGCCGGAGCTTGTCCGGCGACACGTTCATGGCGGCGGCGACTTCGGCCACCTCCTCCTCGGTCTTGGGCAGGAATTCGTGCAGCGGCGGGTCGAGCAGGCGGATCGTCACCGGCAGGCCGGCCATGATCTCGAAGAGTTCCAGAAAATCCGAGCGCTGCATCGGCAGAAGCTTGGCAAGCGCGGTGCGGCGGTCCTTCTCGGTGTCGGCCAGGATCATCTCGCGCATGGCGACGATGCGAGCGCCGTCGAAGAACATGTGCTCGGTGCGGCAAAGTCCGATGCCCTCCGCGCCGAAGGAGCGCGCCATGCGGGCATCGAGCGGCGTTTCGGCATTGGTGCGCACCTTCATGCGCCGCACCGCGTCCGCCCATTCCATGATGGCGGCGAAATCGCCTGAGAGTTCGGGCTGCAGCATCGCCACGGCGCCCTTCAGCACATGGCCGTTGCCGCCATCGATGGTGATGATGTCGCCCTTGCGGAAGGTCTGCCCCATCGAGAGCAGCGTGCCGGCCTTGTAGTCGACGCGCAGCGAGCCGGCGCCGGAGACGCAGGGCTTGCCCATGCCGCGCGCGACGACGGCGGCATGGCTGGTCATGCCGCCGCGCGTGGTCAGGATGCCTTCCGCCGCATGCATGCCATGGATGTCCTCGGGGCTGGTCTCGATGCGCACAAGGATCGCCTTGCGCCCTTGCGCCTTCAGATCCTCGGCATCGCCGGAGGAAAAGACGATCTCGCCGGTGGCGGCGCCGGGAGATGCCGGCAGGCCGACGCCGATGACGTCTCGCGCGGCCTTCGGGTCGATGGTCGGGTGCAGCAACTGATCGAGCGAGGCCGGATCGATGCGGGCGACTGCTTCCTCCTTCGTGATCAGGCCGTCCCTGGCCATTTCGACGGCAATCTTCAGCGCCGCCTTGGCGGTGCGCTTGCCGGACCGGGTCTGCAGCATCCACAACTTGCCGCGCTCTATGGTGAATTCGAGGTCCTGCATGTCGCGGTAGTGCTTTTCCAGGCTGTCGGAGATCGTCACGAAGGACTGGAAGGCGTCGGGCATCAGCTTCTGCAAGGACGGCTTGTCGGAGCCGGCGGCGATGCGCGCCGCCTCGGTGATGTTCTGCGGCGTGCGGATGCCGGCGACGACATCCTCGCCCTGCGCATTGACCAGGAACTCGCCATAGAGCTGCTTTTCGCCGGTCGACGGATTGCGGGTGAAGGCGACGCCGGTGGCCGAGGTCTCGCCCATGTTGCCGAACACCATGGCCTGGACATTGACCGCCGTACCCCAGCTTTCGGGGATGTCGTGCAGGCGCCGGTAGGTGATGGCGCGGTTGTTCATCCAGCTCGAAAACACGGCGCCAATGGCTCCCCAGAGCTGCTCATGCGGATCCTGCGGGAAGGGTTTGCCGAGCTCCTCCTCGACCTTGGCCTTGTAGAGTGCGATCACGCCTTGCCATTCGATGGCCGTCAGTTCGGTGTCGAGTTCGTGGCCGAGGCTCGCCTTCTGGTCTTCCAGGATTTCCTCGAACACTTCGTGATCGAGACCCATGACCACATCGGAATACATCTGGATGAAGCGGCGATAGCTGTCATAGGCAAAGCGCGCATCGCCGGAATCGCCGGCCAGCGCCTCGACGGTCTCGTCGTTCAAGCCGAGATTGAGCACGGTATCCATCATGCCAGGCATCGAGGCGCGCGCCCCGGAGCGCACCGACACCAAGAGCAGCTTCGACGGATCGCCGAACCGGCGGCCGGTCAGCTGGCCAATGTGGTCGAGCGCGACCGCGACATCGGCTTCCAGGCCCGCCGGGTAGGCGCGGGCGTTCGCATAGTAGGCGTTGCAGACCTCGGTGGTGATGGTGAAGCCCGGCGGCACCGGCAAGCCAAGGCTGCACATTTCGGCCAGATTGGCGCCCTTGCCGCCCAGCAGATTCTTGTCGGCGGCACGGCCTTCCGCCGCACCATCGCCAAAGGTGAAAACCCATTTGGTCATGCTTGCTCTCCGGTTGCGGGAGATTGGAAAGATTGACGAAACCAATGGTTCCGCCGCGTCCGACCTTGGAGCGATATGATGCTGCAGTGCGAAAGGCAAGGTGCCGGCAAAGTCGTCCGGCCCCTACAATCGATTAAGAAAAAGCGATGTCCAAGGGTGCGGCAAAAAAGACTTGCCACCTCACTACGCCCCCACTAGAACATAAAGGGAACAAAGGGGTATCCCATGAAACAGGATGGAAAACTCGACTATCTGGAAATGCCGGCGACCGGCGGGACGCTGGACCGGCTGAAGGGTTTCTACAGTTCCGCCTTCGCCTGGTCGTTCACCGACTACGGGCCGACCTATTCGGCCTTTGCTGAAGGGTGGGACGGAGGTTTTCAGGCCGAGGCCGAGGAAGCACCGGCCAAGCCCCTGCCCGTGCTCTACAGCAGGGATCTGGAGAAAACCCTGCGCGCCGTGGAAAGTGCCGGCGGCACGATCGTCAAGCCGATCTTCTCATTCCCCGGCGGCCGGCGTTTCCACTTTGTCGATCCGGCCGGCAACGAGTTGGCAGTGTGGAGCGAATAGCGCTTCACATGGTCGGCAGCACCATGCCGTGCAGGGCGTTCTCGGCATCGCTTATAAGCATTGTGCTTTTCGGCTGCTCTGCTAATAACGCGCCGCACAAGCGACTCTGACGGCTATTGGGGCGTCGCCAAGTGGTAAGGCATCGGTTTTTGGTACCGACATTCCCAGGTTCGAATCCTGGCGCCCCAGCCATTCTCTTAGAGAGTGCTGAAAAAGCCGAGTGTTACAAAACACGCTGATGATCTGCATGGCGTCAGGCCTTCAGAATCAATTTTGCCTGATCCAAGGACTCAAAATCCAAGGCTTCAAGACCGATCCGAATTCCGGCATGAGCGGTTGAAGGGTTGGTAGACGATACGCTGCGGCGGGGAGCTCCGATCAGTCACTTGCCGTCCGCTATTTCTTGGGTCTCTTGCAGAATGTCGCAGTGAGACACAAAAGAGAAGTTGGCCGTCCACACTAGGTCGTCAGGGATTCGACCAAGTGGGATGACGATCCGAAACGGAACTTCAATGAACCTTCCTATCTTCGCCATCAACCTCGATCGGGAGACCTGCCGCTGGAGCGGATTGCTGGCCAGCGCCGAGGCGGCCGGCCTGACCTTGCAGCGCATTGCCGCCGTCGACGGCCGCACACTGCCCAAGGAGGACTGGACGGAGATCGATCTTCCAACCGCGAAAAAGCTGAGCGGGCGCGACATCCTGCCCGGCGAATATGCCTGTTACCGCAGCCATATCCAGGCGCTGGAAACGTTCCTAGCCGGTGGCAGCGCCCATGGCCTAATAGTCGAGGACGACGTCCTGTTCGGCGAAGATACCATACGACGCGTCGAGGCCATCATCGCCGCGGTGCCGGATTTCGACGTTATCAAGCTGACTAACCATCGCATGAGCTTCTTCATGCGCGCCGTGAAGACGACGCAAGGTGACGAGATCGGTCGCGCCCTGCATGGCCCGCAGGGGTCGGCCGCCGCCTATCTGGTGACGCGGGAGGGCGCGAAGGGGCTATTGTCGGCGCTCGCGGTAATGAAAATGCCGTGGGACGTCGCGCTCGAACGCTTTTGGGATACCGGCCTGAAAGTCTATTCGGTCCGCCAAAACCTGCTTGGCTTTGCCAAGAGCAGCGCGATATCAGGCATAGCCGGCCCCTCGGGCAGCTACAAATCCGCAAGGCTTGGCGGGTGGAGCCGGCTGAGCGCCGGCATGTCACGAGCCTGGGACGAGCTGCACCGCCTGCATCACGTGTTTTTGCGGCCGCCCTTGCCGAAGGAAATCCCGGACTACGCGAGGGACGACGTGCCGCGCAGCACCTTGCTGCAGTTCCTTGCGGCATTCGCCATTCTCGCGCTTGCCTCTGCAGTCTGGCGCGAGGCCGACACCTACCGCTTTGCGGGGATGGCGCTTGCCGTGGTCGCCGCGATCCGCTGGCTCAGGGTGGATCTGTGGACTTACAGCAAGCCGCTGATCGGATGGGTCGGCGGCCTGTGCGTGGGTTGGTCGCTGTATGTCTTCATCCGGCTGGCGATCGTCTATTTCGACAGCCACCAATTGGGCGGCGCCGAAGGCATCTACCTGTTTCCGCTGTTTTATGCGACGACAGGCTTCGCGTTTCTGCTGTTCGTCAGGCGGCCCGAGCGGCTCGTCCTGTGGTTCATGATCCTCAGCCTTGTCTTCCTGGCGGCGGATACAGGCTATTCGGACATCCTTCATGGCACCAGGCCAGTGCCGTGGCTTTTCAACAATCCCATTCATGCATCGTTGGCGGCTGGTTTCATCTTCCTCTGCACGCTGCAGTTCATCGCCCACACCGCTCAGAGAACGGACCTGAGCACCACAACCAGGAGCATGTACTGGGCGCTGTCGGCAGCCGTACTGCTGTTCGCCCTCGTCAACATCATCGCGCTGCGGTCAAAGGGTGTCTGGCTCGCGCTGGCGCTCGTGCTCGTCTTGTTGGCAGTCATGATCCTGGCGAGAGGCCATCGCCGCGAACTGATGGTCGGGGGCGGCGTGCTGGGAATAGTGGCGGCCGGCGTTGTCGCCGCGCAAGGCATCTTCTGGTCCACTGCCGGCGACACCATGATCTTCGTCAGAAGCCTGGTTTCGGACGTCTTGAGCCATGGCGTACTGCCAGCCTTCGACCGCGCCATCGCCAGCAACACGGTTCCGCTTGCGGCCAAGGAACGGCTGATGCTGTGGGCCGACGCGCTCGATATCTGGAAACGCCACCCGATCTTCGGAGCCAGTTCCAGCTGGCTCACCGAATGGCAGAATAGAACCTATCATCCGATGATCTTCAACGTTTTCCACAACGGCTATCTGGAAATAGGTGTGCGCTATGGTGTGGTCGGGCTGGCGTTCTTCGCGTTTCTCTACATCTGGTCGTCCAGGCAGGTTCTGCTGGCCGTGCGGGCCAGGTTGATCGCTCCGGCCGCATGGCCTTGCTACCTCTCGACGCTGGTCTTCTTCGCCATCAGCATCCTTAGCAATTCGAACAACCGGCTGTCGATGGGCGAGGGATTCATGTGGTTCGCCGCCGCGTTCGGCTTCTATTGCTTCTACCTTCGCCAGCAAAACGACCTTGTCGCGCCGAGAACCTATTTCTAGACGGGCTCAGCTCGCCTCGCGCATGGCCTCGGCGGCCTGCAGGTCGACCGAAACGAGCTGGCTGACGCCCTGCTCGGCCATGGTCACGCCGAACAGCCGGTCCATGCGCGCCATGGTGATCGGGTTGTGGGTGATGATGACGAACCGCGTCTCGGTGGTCTTGGCCATCTCATCCATGAGGTTGCAGAAGCGTTCGACATTGTGGTCGTCGAGCGGCGCGTCGACTTCGTCGAGCACGCAGATCGGCGCAGGGTTGGTCAGGAACACGGCGAAGATCAGCGACATCGCCGTCAGCGCCTGCTCGCCGCCCGACAGCAGTGTCATGGTCTGCGGCTTCTTGCCAGGCGGGCGGGCCAGGATTTCGAGCCCCGCCTCGAGCGGATCCTCGGATTCGATCAGCTGCAATTCCGCCGTCCCGCCACCGAACAGATGCGAGAACAACCGCTGGAAGTGGCTGTTGACGACATCGAAGGCGGCCAGCAGCCGCTCGCGGCCTTCGCGGTTGAGGCTCTGGATCGCTTGCCTGAGCTTGCGGATCGCCTCGATGATGTCCTCGCGCTCGGAGACGATCACCTCCAGCCGGTCGGAGAGCTCTTTCTGCTCTTCCTCGGCGCGCAAATTGACGGCGCCGAGCCGTTCGCGTTCGATCTTCAGCCGGTCGAGCTGACGTTCGATCTCGCCCATTTCAGGCATCGGATCGTCGGCTTCCAGGCCGGTATGGCGGATCACCAGATGCGGCGGCGTGTTCAGCGTTTCCTGGATGCGCGCCTCGATCTCCAGCCGGCGCTCGTCGGCCGCGGTCAGCCGTTCCTCGGCGCGGACGCGGGTCTCGCGGGCCTCGGCCAGCGACTGGATGGCGCCGGTGGCCGCTTTGTCCAATTCGGCCTGCCTGTTTTCCGCTTCCTGCAGGCGGTCGGCGGCCGCCTTGCGCAAGGTTTCGGCCTCGGTAAGCTGCGACAGCAGCGCGCGCCGTTTGGCATCGATTTCGTCGGGGGCGTCGGCCAGCCGCTCGCGCTCCGCCTCGGCCTCGGCCTTGCGCTCGCTGAGCGATGCGATCTGCGTCGAGGCATTTTCTGCGCGCACCAGCCAATTGCTGCGTTCGGCGCCGATGGCATCGAGCCGGCGTGCGCGCGCCTCGGCTTCGCGCCGCAACCCCTCATGGACGGCACGGGCGTCGGCAAGGGTGGCGCGGTCGCGGGCGACATTGGCCGAGGACTGTTCGAGCTGCAATTGCAGGTCGCCGAGATCAGGCGCGTCCTGCAGCAGCATCTCGGCCTCGACGAAGGCAGCCGACGTCTCCTCATGGCTGTCGACGATACGGGCACGCGCCTCATCGAGTGCCGCGCGCCGGCTCGACAATTCGCCGCCGGCTTTCTCGGCCTCGGCCAGCGTGTTGCGGGCGGCATCCAGGCGATGCTGGGCGTCGCGTCCGGCCTGGCGTGTGTTGCGCTCGGCCTCACTGGCCAAGCGAAGCGCCTGTTCGGCCTCAGCCAAATTCTCCTCGGCGTGACGCAGGACGAGCGTCGCCTGCACCGCCTCCGCATCGAGCTCCGCAAGCCGGTTCTTCTGCGCCAGGCGTTGCGCCGCGGCGGTCGGCGCATCGGCGCTGGCGGCAAGTCCGTCCCAGCGCCAGAGCGCGCCCTCGCGGCTGACCAGCCTCTGGCCGGGCGCGAGCAGTGCCTGCAGCCGGCGGCCGTCCGCGGCTTCGACAATGCCGATCTGCGCCAGGCGGCGGGCAAGCTGCGCCGGGGCGCGAACCACGCTGGCAAGGTTTTTGATGCCTTCGGGCAGGGGCGCGTCGCCGGGCTGGATCGCGCTTTCACCCCAGTGCACCGGTGCGCTGCGGTCGAGCGGAACGTCGAGGTCTTCGCCAAGGGCGGCGCCCAGCGCCGTTTCGAAACCGCGTTCGACGCTGATCTGTTCCAGCACGGAGGGGAAAAGATCGCCGCTGGCGGCATTCAGGATCTTGGCCAGCGTGCGCGCTTCGGTCTCGATCCGCGCCAGTTCGGCCCTGGCGTCCTGAAGCGGCGGCCGGGCGGTGCTTTCCGCGGCGCGGGCATCGATGACCGACTGTTCGGCTTGCGCCACGGCGGCTTCGGCCTCCTCCAGCAGCGCCATGGCCTGTTCGACCAGCACGCGCTTTTCGGCCGGATCCGGCAGGCCGGCCACCTTGGAGAGGATGTCCGACAATTCGCGGTCGACCTCGGCGAGCTGGCGGGCGAAGCGGTCGCGGCGCTCGGCGGTCTCGCGCAATGTCCGTTCGATCTGGTGGCGCGAGGCGGCGGCCTCGGCCCGTTCGGCGGTCAGCGTGGCCAGTTTGGCTTCGCTGCCGGCAAGCATCGATGCAGCCTGCTCGAATGCCGCGCGGGTGGTGGCCTCGCGCTCGGCGGCGCCGGCGTTCTCGGAATTCAGCGTGGCTTCCTCGGTGCGCAGGCGCTCGAGAACATCGGCATTGTCGCGCACCATCCGCTCCTCGCGGGCGATGTCGCCGTCGAGCTGCTGCAAACGCCGCTCGAGTTCGGCCTGGCGGGCGCGGATGCGGCCTGCCTCCTCCTCGATCTGCGACCTGGCGATCGACAGGCGCTGGAAAGCAGCGGCGGCGGCCGCTTCCGCGTCGCGCAGGTCGGGCAAGCGATGGGCGGCGATGCCCTGCTCCTTGGCCGCGTTCATCTGCGCGGCGGCGCGGTCGCCGACCAGTGCCGTGGCGACAGCCAGCGCCGAGCGCGCCTCGCCTTCCTGCGTCTTGGCCAGCGTCCAGCGCAAGTGCAGCAATGTCGCCTCGGCCTTGCGGATGTCGGCCGACAGGTTCTTGAAGCGGGACGCCTGGCGCGCCTGGCGTTTCAGACTTTCGATCTGGCTTTCGAGCTCGCCGACGACATCGTCCAGGCGTTCGAGGTTTTGTTCGGCCGCCTTCAGCCGCAGTTCGGCTTCGTGGCGGCGTGTGTGCAGGCCGGAAATGCCGGCCGCCTCTTCGAGCAGCGCGCGACGCGCCTGCGGCTTGGCCTGGATCAGTTCGCCGATACGGCCCTGGCCTACCATCGACGGCGAGCGCGCGCCGGTCGACTGGTCGGCGAACAGAAGCTGCACGTCCTTGGCACGCGCTTCCTTGCCGTTGATGCGGTAGAGCGAACCGGCCTCGCGCTCGATGCGTCGCGATACCTGCAATTCGTCGGCATCGTTGAAGGCGGCGGGCGCGGAACGGTCGCTGTTGTCGAGGAAAAGCGTGACCTCGGCGGTGTTGCGCGCGGGCCGGGTGCCCGAACCGGAAAAGATCACGTCGTCCATGCCGGACGCGCGCATGTTCTTGTAGGAGCTTTCGCCCATCACCCAGCGCAGCGCCTCGACCAGGTTCGACTTGCCGCAGCCGTTCGGCCCGACAATGCCCGTCAGGCCGCGTTCGATGACGAACTCGCCGGGCTCGACGAACGACTTGAAACCGAGAAGGCGGAGGCGCGAAAACTTCATTCACGCGCCTCACAGGCGGGTTCCGCGAAAGTGTTCCGAGGTTTTGCGACAAGAAACCGCGTCAAAACGCTAGAGCGGACAGCGCCGGAGCGCTGCCGCTTCAGCACTGAGCCGATGTCAGAGCAGAGGGTCGATGATCGCCGATATTTCCTCAATCGACATCGCCCCTTTGTAGGTCTTACCGTTGATGAAGAAGGTCGGTGTCGAGTCGACCTTGAATTCATTGGCGCCGCGCTTCTGGACCGATCTCACATCGTCCAGAAGTTTCTGGTCCGTCAAGCAGGCCTCGAAGGACTCCTGTGTAAAACCGGCAAGCTTCGAGATTTGCAGCAGCGCATCCTTGGTGTTCTGGACGCCAACCCAGTTCGCCTGCTGCCTGAACAGCACGTCGACCATCGGGAAATAGTTATCCTTGGCGCAGCGCGCCAGCATGAAACCGGCCTCCGCGCTCGGATCGAACGGAAATTCGCGCAGGATGTAGCGGGCCTTGCCGGTATCGATGTACTTCGTCTTCAGTTCCGGGAAGGTGGTCTCGGCGAAATGTGCGCAATGCGGGCAGGTCATCGAGGCGTATTCGACGATGGTGACCTTGGCGTCGTCCTTGCCGAGCTGCTTGTCGGGCAGCGCGCCCGGCTTCAACAGTTCCGCCATGTCGACGGTTCCCTGCGCTTCCGGCACCTGGACCGCCGCCGGCGTGGCCGGCTTTGCGGGAGTGGCCGGGTCAGCAGGCTTCACATCCGCCGCCTTGGCCTGTTCGCCGGAGTCACTGCAGGCGGCGAGCAGGGCGACCGCCGGAATGGCGGCCAGCGAAGACAGGACGTTTCTGCGAGACAGACTTTTGCCGAACGAGGGACGGTTCATACGAATCACCTGACAAGGGTTGAATTTTGCAATGCAAAGGCACGAAAAGGCGAGAGTTGGCGCGAATTAAGGCATCTCCGTCCCCAATCCAATCGCGAAACCTGACAAAGGCGATCACGAATGCGAGATGTTGACGACAAATCCATGACTGCCTTCAAGGGGTTTTCGACTTTTTTTCACCAAGAATGGTCGCGCCAAGCCTTTCCAGCGAGGCGCGCAGTCCTTCATCCTCGATCAATTCGACTGTGCCGGACAATTTCGTCTGCTCCGCGGCCGTCAGGGGCCTGAAGGTCGGCTTGGGCCGTGCTTTATCCGTTGTCACCGGCTTTTGCACGATCCTGATGCGGCCAATGGCGTTGAAGCCAAGAAAGGCATTCACCCTGTTGATGATTTCGCCGGTCTCGTGCTGCAGATGAAGTGCGGCCATGCCTTCGCAGGCGATGACCAGCACGGCCGGCTCGAATGGATCGTCCTCATGCAGGCGGCGCGGCCACTGGATCTTTTCAGGCCGCGAGCGGCTGGCGAGGCGCGGGCCGGCGATCTCTTCCCAGGACTGGACGAGGCCAATCGAGATGCCGGCCCGCTTGCGCAGCACCGGATCGAGGATTTTGGTCGCAAGATCGCTCACCGGGACGGGATTGCCGTAGGGCGTTCTCCCTGCCATGTACGTTCTCCAGCCATCACCCCAGCAGATACCGGCCAGGCCCATACAGATCAATGGCACCAGCAGACCAGACCCGCAAGGCCCAGAGCCACACGACCATGTCGGACAATCCCGCGTCGCGCCTGCTCGCCTGGTACGACGTGCACCACCGCGAATTGCCATGGCGCGTGACCCCGCGCGAGCACGCGCGCGGCGCGAGGCCAGACCCCTACCGCATCTGGCTGTCCGAAGTCATGCTGCAGCAGACCACCGTCGAGGCGGTGAAATCCTATTTCCGCGCTTTTGTCGAGAAGTGGCCCGATGTCGAGGCGCTGGCCGCGGCACCGACCGAGGACGTGATGAAGGCCTGGGCGGGGCTCGGCTATTATTCCCGGGCCCGCAATCTCAAGGCTTGCGCCGATCTGGTGGCGGCGCGTGGCGGCCGATTTCCCGACACGGAGGTTGCCTTGCGAGACCTGCCCGGCATCGGCGCCTATACGTCGGCGGCCATCACGGCGATCGCCTTCGATCGCCCCGCCGCCGTTGTCGACGGCAATGTCGAGCGCGTCATCTCCCGGCTGTTTTCGATCACGACGCCGCTGAGCGAAGCCAAGGGCGAAATCCGCGCCCATGTCGAACGCATGGTGCCGGCGACAAGGCCGGGCGACTTCGCCCAGGCGATGATGGATCTCGGCGCCACGATCTGCACCCCGCGCCGGCCACGCTGCATGCTGTGCCCACTGCGCGAGGACTGCAGCGCCGTCGTTTCAGGCGACCCCGAGCATTTCCCGGTGCGCTTGCCGAAGGCCGACAAGCCGCAGCGGCGCGGCGCGGCTTTCGTGGCCGTGCGCGGTGACGGCGCCATTCTTCTGCGCAAGCGGCCGGACAAGGGCCTGCTCGGCGGCATGACCGAGGTGCCGACGACCGCCTGGACCGCGCGGATCGACGGCGCAATCACCGAGGCGGCGGCGCCTTTCCCCGCCAACTGGCGGCGTGCCGGCCAGATCGCGCATGTCTTCACCCACTTCGCGCTTGAACTCGATGTCTTTCGTGCCGAGGTGGACAGTGCCGCGCCAGCGGGGCATTTCTGGTCGCTAGCCCATGAAATTTCCGGGGAGGCGCTGCCCACTGTCATAAAAAGGGCAATCGAAGCGGCGATACCCGGCGCGACGAAAAAGCCACGCCCGCATTGAAAGAGGCTCCATGACTGAAATCCGCCACATCGTTTTCGACATCGGCAAGGTGCTGGTCCATTACGATCCCAACATTCCGTTCAGCCGGCTGATCCCCGATGAGACGGAGCGGAAATGGTTCTTCGACAATGTCTGCACGCATGACTGGAACATCGAGCAGGACCGCGGCCGCACCTGGGAAGAGGCAGAGGCGCTTGCCATCGCGGAACATCCGGATCACGCGGAAAACATCCGCAATTTCCGTCGCCACTGGCACGAAATGGCACCGCATGCCTATGAAGACAGTGTCGCCATCCTGGAGAGGCTTATCGACACCGGCCACGACGTGACGCTGCTGACCAATTGGGCCGCCGATACGTTCGCCGAGGCACGGGGCCGTTTTCCATTCCTCGATCACCCACGCGGCATAACGGTGTCCGCCGAGATCGGCCTGATCAAGCCCGATCGCAGGATCTACGATCATCACGTCGCCTCATTCGGCCTCGAACCGTCGGCGTCGCTGTTCATCGACGACAGCCAGAAGAATGTCGACGGCGCCAGGGCGGCAGGCTGGCAAGCGGTGCTGTTCACCGACGCCAGGACGCTTCAAGCAGACCTTGAGCGCTTCGGAATCAAGGCGTGATCTGAATCGCTTCCGGCAATCCGCTGAGATTTTGAATCAACCAAAAATCGCACTGGCGGCAGGGGTTCAGCCCCCTGCCCGTTCCATGCCGAGACGAGCGATGCGGCGCAGTTCGTCGATCGGGGTCAAGCCGCCGCTGCGCTCATAGTGCCAGAAGGTCCAGCCGTTGCAGGCGTCCAGCCCCTGCACTTCGGCGCCGATCTTGTGGATCGAGCCGGCACTGTCGCCGATCGCCACCGTGCCGTCGGCGCGCACCTTGGCCGCCCAGCGCTTCTTGGCGTCGTAGAGCGTCGCACCCGGAACCATCAGCCCGGTGTCAATCAGGCTGACGAAGGCGACGCGGGGCTCGGCGCGCTTGCCGGTCAGCACTGTCAGGTCGGCATCTTCCAGCGGCCGCACGGCGTCGATGCGCTCGTTGGCGGCATCGATATAGGCCTGCTCGCGCTCGATGCCGACGAAATGGCGGCCAAGACGCTTGGCCACGGCACCGGTCGTGCCGGAGCCGAAGAAGGGGTCGAGCACGATGTCGCCCGGCTTGGTCGAGGCCATCATGATGCGAGCCAGCAGCGCCTCCGGCTTCTGCGTCGGATGCAATTTGTCGCCATTTTCGTTCTTCAGCCGCTCGCCACCGGTGCAGATCGGGAACAGCCAGTCGGAACGCATCTGGATGTCGTCATTCGACGCCTTGAGCGCCTCGTAATTGAACGTATAGCCCTTGCCCTTCTGGTCGCGCGAGGCCCAGATCATGGTCTCATGCGCGTTCTGGAAGCGGCGGCCGCGAAAATTCGGCATCGGATTGGTCTTGCGCCAGACGACGTCGTTGAGGATCCAGAAGCCCAGGTCCTGCATCTTGGCGCCGACCCGGAAGATGTTGTGATAGGAGCCGATGACCCAGATCGTGCCATTCGGCTTCAGCACGCGGCGCGCCGCCAGCAGCCAGGCGCGGGTGAAGGCGTCGTAGGCCTCGAAGCTCTCGAACTGGTCCCAGTCGTCGTCGACCGCGTCGACCTTGGACTGGTCGGGGCGGTGCAGGTCGCCGTCGAGCTGCAGATTGTAGGGTGGATCGGCGAAGATGACGTCGATCGACTTCTCGGGCAGGCGGTCGAGGGCCGCGACGCAGTCGCCCTTGAGGATCGTGTCCAGCCATTCGGATTGCTGGGGAGCAAGCGAAAGCTCGTCGAGAAGACGCACTGCAGACATTTTTACACCCCAGGCACACGTTACTGTTTTTACTGTCTGTTATGGTTACCGATCAGCGTAAATATTCGGTGAAGGCCGACGCAACGACCTGCCGGGTTTGCGAAGGCGGTGCCATTGGTGTATGCCGCGCCGCCTGAGCCCGTAGCGGCCATCCCTCCATCCTCCTTGTCCCGGATCCTCATGCCCCAGCCAGATCTTGTCATCTTCGATTGCGACGGCGTGCTCGTCGATTCCGAAATCATCGCCGCGCGGGTCGAGGCCGAGCTGATAACCCTGGCCGGATACGAGGTCTCGGCCGAGGAAATCGCCGAGACCTATGCCGGCCTGACCTTCAAGGACATTTTGATGCGGATCGAGGAGAAGTCCAAAATCCCGTTCCAGGTGTCGCTGATCGATCGCGCCGAAGAACTGGTCGACCGGAAGCTGCGCAGCGACGTGCGTGCCATCGAAGGCGTGCGCGAGGCGGTTGCATCGGTCACGACGCAACGCTGCATCTGCTCCAATTCACGCTCGGAGCGAATAGAATTCATGCTGGAGAAGGTGCACCTGCTGCCGTTTTTCGCCGGCCGCATCTTCTCGGCGCTGGAAACGCCCACCGGCAAAACCAAGCCGGCTCCGGACGTCTTCCTGTTGGCGGCGGAGAAACTCAACGCCAAGCCGGCGAACACTTTCGTCATCGAGGATTCCGTGCACGGCGTCCATGGCGCCAGGGCCGCCGGCATGCGCGTGATCGGCTTCACCGGCGCCAGCCACAGCTACCCCGGCCATGCCGATGCGTTGACGGAAGCCGGCGCCGAGACAGTGATCCGTCGCTGGGCGGAACTGAAAAGCGTGATCGCCGCGCTGTCGGAGTGGTCGGCGGACGCCTGACAAGCGTCCAGCCCGATGCACGCGGGTCTAAAGGCCGCTCAGTTGGTCGCTGCCGCCCGCTTCCTGTGGGTCTTCTTCGGCTTGTCCGTCGTCGTCTTGGGCGCGGTTTCGTCATAACCGGCATAGGCCTGATAGTCCTGGGCGGTCGGCGCCGGCACCACCACATTGGAATCGGTGAAGACGAACTGGGTGGCGACCGAGGGATCGGTGACCTGGACCTGATATTGGTGAATCTGCGAGTAGAGCACGTCGGTGCCGTGCATCACCGCGGTGCGGATCGGCATGGTGATGGTTCCGGGCGAGAACTTCGGCCCCGGCACGATCTTGCCGGCGACCGCGATCTTCATCGTCAGCTGCCCGTCGGCACGGCTGCAATCGCGGGTCACGTCGGCGATCGACGCCTGATAGATGATCCTCGCCGAATCGTCCGGCGGCGTGGCCGCGGCGGCGTCGGCCGCAGCCTGGGCGGCAGCGTCGGCCTCGGCGTCGCCGGTCTTTTTGAGCTTCGGCTTGGGCTTCCGGGCTTCGTTGGCATAGGTGTTGAAGAAGGCGGTGCCATCGCGCACCGTCACTCTCGGACAATAGGCGTTCAACTGGCTGGCCAGAATCTTGGGATCCTGTGGCGGTGGCGGGGCGGTCGGATCCTTCTTGCCGAAACCGAGGTTGAGGATGCCATTGTCGCCCGATTGGCAACCGGCGGCGGCGAGCATAAAGCCGGTAAGCGCCAGACCCGCCACAAAGCGACCGCTAAATGTATGAAACGCCATGAAACTCCCACTTCCCTCTCGCAAAGCTGGTGACGTATATCAACGGCGCGGCAAAAATGCGACTGAGCCAGCGCAGAAATTAACCACCTTGTGGTGAACGCAAAGCCACACGGCAAACGGATCTGTGACATGCAATATGTGAGTACCCGTGGGGAAGCGCCCGCGCTTGGATTTTCCGACGCCGTGCTGGCGGGCCTGGCGCGCGATGGCGGGCTCTATGTGCCGCGCGAGTGGCCGCAGTTTTCGCCGTCCGAGATCCGCGCCATGCGCGGCCTTGCCTATCCCGACCTTGCGATCCGCGTGCTGTCGCCCTTCCTTGGCGGCGAAATCGCCGCACCCGTCTTCGAGCGCCTGGTGCGTGAAGCCTATGCCACCTTCCGCCACGAGGCCGTCTGCCCGCTGGTGCAGATCGCTCCCAACACCTTCGTCCTCGAACTCTTCCATGGCCCGACGCTGGCTTTCAAGGACGTGGCGATGCAGTTGCTCGCCCGGCTGATGGACCATGTGCTCGCCGAGCGCGACCAGCATGCCACCATCGTCGGCGCCACGTCGGGCGATACCGGCGGAGCGGCCATCGACGCTTTTGCCGGGCGCAGCCGCACCGACATCTTCATCCTCTTCCCGCATGGGCGCGTCTCGCCCGTGCAGCAGCGGCAGATGACGACATCGACCGCGCAGAACGTTCACGCGCTTGCCATCGAAGGCAATTTCGACGATTGCCAGGGCCTGCTCAAGGACATGTTCAACGATCACGGCTTTCGCGACCGGGTGGCGCTTTCAGGGGTCAACTCGATCAACTGGGCCCGCATCATGGCCCAGATCGTCTATTATTTCTCCTCGGCCTTGTCGCTCGGCGCGCCGGACAGGCCCGTATCCTTCACCGTGCCGACCGGCAATTTCGGCGATATCTTCGCCGGCTACGCGGCCAAGAAGATGGGCCTGCCGATCGAAAGGCTGGTCATCGCCACCAACGACAACGACATATTGGCCCGCACCTTCGAGACCGGCGAATACCGCACAAAGGGCGTCTTCGCGACCACCTCGCCGTCGATGGACATCCAGGTGTCGTCGAATTTCGAGCGCCTGCTGTTCGAGGCCTCCGGCCGCAATGCCTCGACCGTGCGGCGTTACATGGCGGGGCTCAAGCAGTCGGGTGCTTTCACCATCGAAACCCAGGAAATCACTGGGATGCGGACCGAATTCGACGCCGGCCGTGCCGATATGGACCAAGTCGCTGCCACCATCCGCTCGACGCTTGCGGCGAGCAATTACCTGCTCGATCCGCATACGGCGGCAGCGGTCCACGTCGCCGCAGGCAAGCCCGCCGGTGCCGTGCCGATGGTGGTGCTGGGTACGGCTCATCCGGCAAAGTTTCCAGCCGCGGTCAAGGCCGCCAGCGGTATCCACCCCGCCCTGCCCGCATGGCTAGGCGGGTTGATGAAAGCGGAGGAAAAATACACGGTACTTCCATCCGACCTGAAAATGGTGGAAGATTACGTCAGCCGCCGCGCGCGAGCGGCGCGTTAGGGAGTAAGAGCCATATGGGTGTTGAGGTAAGCCGTCTGTCGAACGGCCTGACAGTCGCCACCGAAACCCTTCCAAGTATCGAATCGGTTGCCCTTGGTGCCTGGGTCAAGTCCGGTGCGCGCAACGAGCGTGACGACGAGCATGGCATGGCCCATCTGCTCGAGCACATGGCGTTCAAGGGTACAAAGCGGCGAAGCGCTTTCGAAATAGCCTCGGAAATCGAGGACGTCGGCGGCGAGATCAACGCCGCCACGAGTGTCGAGACGACGTCCTACTATGCGAGGGTGTTGTCCGACGACGTGCCGCTAGCCGTCGATATCCTGTCCGACATCCTGCAGGAGTCCGAATTCGACCCGCAGGAACTCGAGCGCGAGCAGCACGTCATCCTGCAGGAGATCGGCGCCGCGCACGATACGCCCGACGATATCGTCTTCGACCGTTTCACCGAGACGGCCTTTCGCCACCAGACCATCGGCCGCTCGATCCTGGGCACGCCGGAGACCGTCAAATCCTTCACGTCCAAGCAGTTGCATGACTTCATCGAGCGCCAGTATGGCGCCGAGCGGATGGTGATCGTGGCTGCCGGCGACATCAAGCATGACAATTTCGTGCGCGAGGTCGAAAAGCAGCTCGGCGGCTTCCGCAGCAAGGCCGACAGCACCATTCCGCAATACGCGCAATATGTCGGCGGCGATTTCCGCGAGGATCGCGACCTGATGGACGCGCAGATCGTGCTGGGCTTCGAAGGCCGCGCCTACCATGTGCGCGACTTCTACGCCTCGCAGGTGCTGTCTATGATCCTTGGCGGCGGCATGTCATCGCGCCTGTTCCAGGAAGTCCGTGAGAAGCGCGGCCTGTGCTATTCGGTCTATGCCTTCCACTGGGGCTTTTCCGACACCGGCATCTTCGGCGTCCATGCCGCGACCGGGCAGAGCGACATCGCGGAGCTGGTGCCTGTCATCATCGACGAGCTGCAGAAGGCCGGCGAGAGCATCCTGCAGGAAGAACTCGACCGGGCGCGCGCCCAATATCGAGCCGGGCTGATCATGTCCGCCGAAAGCCCGGCCAGCCGTGCCTCGCAGATCGCGCGGCAACTGCTTCTGTTCGGCCGCCCGATCGCCAAGGAAGAGCTGATGGAGCGCCTGTCGGCGCTGACCATCGAACGTCTGACCGACCTGTCGTCGCGGATGTTCTCGACCAAGCCGACGCTTACCGCTGTCGGGCCTGTGGGTACGCTGGCACCATATGAGGCGATCCTCGATTCGCTTCCGGGTACGCAGACCACGGCCCGCAGGCTCGCCGTCTAAGCCCCCAAAGCGTCGTGTTCGCGCTCCCTTTCTTTCGCCGTGACCTGCCGGCACTGAAGGGCGAACGCGTGACGTTGCGCGTGCCGCTGACCAACGACTATCGCGAGTGGTCCGCAGTGCGCGGCGAAAGCCGCGCCTTCCTGGAACCGTGGGAGCCGCGCTGGACGCCCGATGAGCTCGATCGCACGGCATGGCGGCTGCGCATCAGCCGTTACCGCGAGGACTATGCACAAGGAACAGCGATCGCCTTCTTCATCTTCGAGAAGTCGAGTGGCAAGCTGGCGGGCGGAATCACGCTCGGCAACATTCGCCACGGTGTCTCGCAAAGCGGCCATATCGGCTACTGGATCGGCGAGCGCTTCGGCGGCCGCGGCCTGATGACCGACGCGGTCAAGGTGGTGGCCCGCTTCGCCTTCGATACGCTGAGGTTGCACCGGATCGAAGCGGCCTGTATCCCCGACAATATCCGGTCGATCCGCGTGCTTGAAAAAGCCGGATTCCGGCGCGAAGGACTTCTTCGATCCTATCTCAGGATCAATGGCATCTGGCAGGACCACTACCTCTACGCCCGGATCGCGGACGATCCGCCGGGCGCTGGAACGAAGGACTGATTTTGACGAATTTCCTGCGAAACGGGCCGCTGTTCGCCTTTATCATCGCGACGATCCTGACGCTGTGCGCGGCTTCGTCGGCCTTCGCCGTCGAGCCGATCAAGATTGCCCGCGACGACGTCGCGCTCGACCTTTCGGGCGCCGTCGAGATCTACCGCAACCAGGGCGAGAATTTCCAGGTGTCGACCGCGCCCGGGCCGGACGGCATCGTGCGGCGCATCGAGGTCGAGGCCAACGATGCACGCTCGACCGGCGACTGGGCGGTGTTCGCACTCGCCAACACCACCGACCAGCAGCTCGACCGGCTGATCGTCGCGCCGCATTTCAGGCTGGTGAATTCCGGCATCTTCTGGCCCGACCTCGGCTCGACCCGCATCGCTGCCATCACGCCCAGCGAAGGCTTCGCGCTGGACCGCCAGACCAGCCCGGATGCCGACGTGTTCCGGGTGACGCTTAACCCCGGCACGGTGATCACCTTCATCGCCGAACTCGCCTCGCCGAAGCTGCCGCAGGTCTATCTGTGGGATCCGGAATCCTACAAGGACTCGGTCAATTCCTACACGCTGTTTCGCGGCATCGTCATCGGCATTGCCGGCCTTCTGGCGCTGTTCCTGACCATCCTTTTCGTGGTCAAGGGAACCTCGATGTTCCCGGCGACCGCGGCACTCGCCTGGGCGGTGCTCGCCTATATCTGCGTCGATTTCGGTTTCCTCAACAAGATCATAGAGATATCGCCCGGCAACGAGCAGATGTGGCGAGCGGGAACGGAGGTGGCGCTCGCGGCGACCTTCGTGGTCTTCCTGTTCGCCTATCTCAACCTCAACCGATGGCACGGCCATTTCAGCTACGGCGCGCTGGTCTGGATCCTAGGACTTGTGCTGATCGCCGGTGTCGCCATCGTCGATCCGGCGGTTGCCGCCGGCATCGCCAGGATATCCTTCGCCGCCACGGCGCTCACCGGGCTCGGGCTGATCATCTTCCTCGGTATACGCGGTTATGACCGCGCCATCATGCTGGTGCCCAGTTGGGTCATGGTGCTGCTGTGGCTCTGTGGATCGTGGATGGCGATCACTGGCATGCTCGACAACGACATCGCCCAACCGGCGCTCGGCGGCGGCTTGATCCTGATCATCCTGTTGATCGGCTTCACCGTCATGCAGCACGCCTTTGCCGGCGGAGCGCTGCACCAGGGGCTGTTCTCCGACCTCGAGCGGCAGGCGCTGGCGGTGGCCGGATCGGGCGATACGGTGTGGGACTGGGACGTGCTGCGCGACCGCGTCGTCACCAAACCCGACGTCAGCATCCAGCTCGGCCTGGCCCCCAACAGCCTGGGGGGGGCGGCGCGCAACTGGCTGCCGGTGCTGCATGCCGACGACCGCGACACGTTCCGCACGACGCTCGACGTGGTGCTGGAGCACCGCCGCGGACGGGTGTCGCAAAACTTCCGTCTGCGCGGCGCCGACGGGCATTATCATTGGTTCGCCTTGCGCGCCCGCCCGGTCATCGGATCGGACGGCGAGGTCATCCGCTGCGTCGGCACCATGGTCGACGTCACCGAGCAGAAGAAATCCGAGGAAAGGCTGCTGCACGACGCCGTACACGACAATTTGACCGGCCTGCCGAACCGCGAACTGTTCATGAACCGGCTGGAGGCGATCATCTCGATCGCCCGCACCGAGGAGAAAGTCCGGCCGACCGTATTCGTCATCGACATCGACCGCTTCAAGCAGGTCAATGACGGGCTCGGCATCTCGGCCGGCGACACCATCCTGCTCACCATCGCGCGCCGGCTGCATCGGCTCTTGAAGCCGAAGGATTCGCTGTCGCGCTTCGCCGGCGATCAATTCGCCCTGATGCTGCTTTCCGAACAGGACCCTGCCCGCATCGCCGGCGTGGCCGATGCCATCAAGCATGCGATCAACAATCCGATCACCTTCGCCAAGCGCGAGATCGTGCTGACCGCCTCGATCGGCCTGATCACCTGGACCTCGGCGCAAACCTCGGCCGAGGACATGGTCAAGGACGCCGAGCTTGCCATGCATCAGGCCAAGCGTTTCGGCGGCGACAGGATCGAGCCGTTCCGCCCGGCTTTCCGCACCGTCGGTACCGACCGGCTGCAGTTCGAATCCGACCTGCGGCGCGCCATCGAGCGGCGCGAATTCACGCTTGCCTACCAGCCGATCGTACGGTTGGAAGACGGCAGCGTCGCCGGCTTCGAGGCTCTGCTACGCTGGAACCATCCGCGCCGCGGCATGATCCCGCCTGCCGATTTCATCCCGGTCGCCGAAAGCTGTGGGCTGATCGTCCAGCTTGGGCTGTTCGCCATGCAGCAGGCCGCCGAGGATCTCGCCGGGTGGCAAAAGCAGATCGGCGACGCGCCGCTGTCGGTCTCGGTCAACCTCTCCAGCCGCCAGCTCATCCGCCGCGATCTGGTCAGCGACGTCCGCTCCGTCATCGCACGAGCCAACCTGAAGCCGCGCTGCTTCCGGCTCGAACTCACCGAATCCCTGGTGATGGACAATCCGGAACAGACCGCCCACGTGCTGACGAAGCTGAAGCAGCTCGGCATCGGCCTGTCGCTGGACGATTTCGGCACCGGCTATTCCTCGCTCGCCTATCTGACGCGTTTCCCCTTCGACACCATCAAGATCGACAAGAGTTTTGTCGACGACAGCACACCCAAGCGCGCCGTGCTGCTCAAATCCATGGTCAACATGGCGCATGAGCTCGGCCTGTCGGTGGTGGCCGAGGGTATTTCGGACGAACGCGATGCGCTGGAACTGCGCCAGATGGGCTGCGAATATGTGCAGAGCTTCATGTTCGGCGCGCCGATGCCGGGCGACCAGGTGCTGAAGACGCTGAAGGAGCAATATCCGCTGACGCAAGCGTGATGGGGTTCAGACGCGTCGCGGCCGTCCCTTCGTGGTGCAGGATGACGAAGGTGGAGCGCGTCGGTCGGCCTGATGGGTCAGGCGTGTCCAGCGGCGAGGCTGAGATGGGCGAGATCGATGCCGATCGAGGCGAGGATGCGATCGTATTTGCGCTCGATGTCGGCGTCGAACAGAAGTTCGGGACTGGCCGGGCAGGTCAGCCAGCCATTCTCGGCGATCTCGGTTTCCAGCTGGCCGGCGCCCCAGCCGGAATAGCCCAGCGCCATCAGCGCGCGGCGAGGCCCGCGACCGGACGAAATGGCGCGCAATATGTCGACGGTCGCAGTCAGGCAGATGTCATCGGAAACGGACAGCGACGATTCCACCCGGTAGTCGCCGGAATGCAGAACGAAACCCCGGCTGCGATCGACTGGCCCGCCATTGCGCACGACGAAATCGCGCGCCTGCGCGGGCAAGCGGATCGCCTCCTGCTCGTTCATGATGCCGAGCTGCACCAACAGGTCCGGAAACAGCATCTGCTGGGTCTGGTTGATGATCAGGCCCATCGCGCCTTCATCGCTGTGCGCGCAAACATAGATGACCGAGCGCGTGAAACGGTCGTCCTTCATGCCGGGCATGGCAATCAGGAACTGATCGTCGAGAAAGCCGCGCCCAGCGGCTGTCTTCTTGTGGCGCAACAAATCCATGACGGCGAGGGTAACGCGTTTCCCCGGCGCCGAAAAGATGCGCAGCGGTGGATTCGACCAAAGCCATGCCGCCAGGCCGGCATGGTTTGTCCGCAAGGGTCACGCAAATATGATATCGGCAAGGCCATGAAATCATTGCACCGCCACGAACGGACGATCAAATCACCGCCATGCAAAGCTTGAAAATCCTGTTGCTCGGCGCCGCCATCGCATCGGCAAGCATCGTTCCCGCCATAGCCTCCTCGTCGGCATGGTACAGCAGCGAAGGCGGCAAGGTGCGGCTGGTGACATCAGGCAAGCCGGACGATGCCGGCCGCATCCAGGGCGTTCTCGACATTGCGCTCAAGCCGGGCTGGAAGACCTACTGGCGTGATCCCGGCGACGCGGGCGTGCCGCCGCAACTCGATGTTTCCGCCAGCACCAACATCACGGATGCCAAGCTGTCCTTTCCGGCGCCGCAGCGTCATGACGATGGTTATGGCAAATGGGCAGGTTACGACTATCCGGTGTCGCTGCCGGTGGTGTTCACGCTGTCGGCGGTGAAGGATCAGGCCGTCATCGACGCCGACGTCTTTCTCGGCATCTGCGAAACGATCTGCATCCCCGTGCAGACGCGGCTGACCGTCGACCCCGCTTCCGACCCGGACAATGCCGAGGATGCGGCACTGGTGAAGGCGAGCTTCGCGGCGTTGCCCGCACCGGCAAGGTCCGATTTCGGCATCAATGTCCTGCCGGGCGATCATGAGACGCTGGTTGTCGAGGCGAGTTTTCCAGGCGATCCGGAGGCAGCGGATTTCTTCGTCGCCGGCGAGCGGGACTACATGTTCGGGCCCCCTTCGCGCAGCGAAAAGGATGGCAAGCTGATCTTCACCATGCCGATCCTCGACCGCCCTTCGACGACACCAACCGATGGCGGGCTTCACTACACACTGACGAGTTCAGCGGGCGCGGTCGAAGGGCTTCTGCCTTTCCCGTGATGTCCTGCCTCGAGAGTTGCAGGAAGCCGCCGAGTTCGCTACGCAGGCACGCATCCTTCCCATTCCCAAGCGAGGAACTCATGACCATTTCCGTTGGCGACAAGCTGCCTGAGGCGACCTTCAAGACGATGACCGCCGACGGCGCCAAGGCGATCACGTCAGCCGAGATTTTCTCCGGCAAGAAGGTCGTGCTGTTCGGTGTTCCCGGCGCCTTCACGCCGACCTGCAGCAACAACCACCTGCCCGGCTATATCGAGAACCACGACGCCATCCTGGCGCGCGGCGTCGACACCATCGCCGTCGTCTCGGTCAACGACGTCCACGTCATGGGCGCCTGGGCGCGCTTCACCGGCGGCGAGGGCAAGATCCTGTTCCTTGCCGACGGCAATGGCGATTTCGCCAAGGCGGTCGGCCTCGATAACGACCTTTCCGCAGGCGGCATGGGCCTGCGTTCTAAGCGGTTTTCGATGATCATCGACGACGGCAAGGTCACAGCGATCAATGTCGAGACCAAGCCCGGCGTCGACGAGTCCGGTGCGGCTCATATTCTCGGACAGCTCTGAGCTCAACGATGGCGGCGGGCGGGCGAGGCCACAGCGACCGCTCTCGCCCGACGATCGAGTTTGTGGTCCAGAAGTGACAATTCGGGGGGATTCCAACGATGTTTGACGTCTTCTGGCGCGCTGTCGCGATCGGCATCGGCGCCACGGTGCTGATGGATATCTGGGCCTTCTTCCTCCACACCGCATTCGGCCAGCCGCGGCCGAATTGGGGGCCTGTCGGCCGCTGGGTCTGGCACTTGCGCGACAAGGTCTTCCATGACGATATCGGCGATGCCGCGCCCTACGCGAATGAAGTGGCGCTGGGCTGGGCGTTTCATTATTTCGTCGGCATCGTCTACGGCATCATCCTGGTCGTGGTGGCAGGAGCCGCCTGGCTTGCGGCGCCGACCTTCCTGCCGGCTTTCATCCTGGGCATCGTCACCGTCGGCGCCGGCTGGTTCCTGCTGGCGCCTGGGATGGGTGCCGGATGGGCGGCGTCGAAGCGGCCCAACCCGATGCAGATCCGGGCACTCAACCTGGTGTCGCACATCGTGTTCGCGATTGGGCTTTGGGGCACTGCGCTGCTGATCCGCTAGAGAACTAGAACAGACGGTTCAGATCCCGCCGCCCATCCACCACACGAACGATTTCAACCCACTCAACAGGGCCATCGTCGGTGTCCGGTACCGTTTCGTAGAGCAGTACAAACGGCGACTCCACCAGCATTCGTGCGGAAGGCCTGATATCCAGTCGCCTGACACCCATGCGCGGCTGGTCTGCCACCTGTAAGGCCCTCGCTTCCAACTGATCGTAGTAGCGGTCGGCCGCCCGTATGTTTTCGCTGCCTATCATCACGTAGATGTCGATGAGATCCGCCTTGGCTGTGGGTGACAGACAAGCCTAACGGCCATTCGGCGGGACTTCCGTCAGCTTTTGCCGAGCTTCCTTTCGCAACGCGTCGAAATCCACGGGCTCCGGTCTCCCGCTTGCTTTGCCTTCATCCCAGAGCTGCCTCAGCCGGCGGATATCGTCATGCCGCAGTTCGCGCTTGGCCAGCCAATCCCGCACCGCTTCGCGCACAATCTCGCTTGCGGTGGCATACTCGCCCGCTTCCACCGCCTCTCGCATCACTGCGGCCTGTTGCGGGGTCACGGCCACGCTCATTTTTTCCACGTTTGCCATGTTGCTTCCTATTGCTCGATGGTAGGAAATATTACTCCTATCCACACCCTTGAGCAACTCCAACGCCACCAAGAGAGCTTGCCGACCATATGCTTACGCCGGCTGAACGGGTGCGGGTCAAGACTATCTGTCGATCGGCCGCCATCCGTGGATGACTTGGCGCGCGCCGATATCGTAAGCGAAATAGTTGCCGCCGCCCGGTGGCTGGTCCGCTTCGCGGCTGATCGACTGTCCGCTGAGAGACAGCAGCAGGAGCGTGCCGACGCCGCCATGGCCGACGACGGCAATATCGCCGGCCTGCCTGGTGGCCAGCACGGCGTCGACCTCGCTCACGATGCGATGCTGGGCATCGATGGCCCGTTCCCATCCGCGAATGCTGCGGTGTGGGTTGGCGAAGAACTGGTCCGCGACCGCTTCGAACTCCGGCGGCGGCAGGAAACCTGTCGCCGACCGGTCGTTCTCATGCATCGGCTGCCTCACCTCGACTGAAAGGCGCAGATGCCTTGCCAGGATCTCGGCGGTTTCCACCGCCTTGCGCTCAGCCGACGAGACGACACGCCGGATCGGCCCGACCCATGGCTGATCGAGCATGGCAATGGCTCGCGCTCGCCCGATGTCGGACAGGCTCCATTCCGGCACCGGAACACTGGCATCGACCTGAACCTGGGGATGCGTGATGTAGACCAAGGTCGACACGGTAAAAGCTCCTGCCCGCGAGCGGATCGCCCGGCGTTCAGTAACTCTGGGTGGAGCGCCGCGCCTTGGTTGCCGCCGGCTGCTTTGCCGGCGCTGAGGGCTTCGCCGGCGCTGCAGGTTTGAACGGGCCTTTCTTGAACGGCGCCATGCCTTGCCGCGCCAATTCGTCGGCGCGTTCGTTCTCGACATGGCCGTCATGGCCCTTGACCCAGTTCCAGGTGACCTTATGGCGACGGTTGGCCTCGTCCAGCGCCTGCCAGAGTTCACCGTTCTTGACCGGCTTCTTGTCGGCGGTCTTCCAGCCGTTCTTCTTCCAGCCATGGATCCATTTGGAAATGCCGTCCATGACATATTTGCTGTCGGTATGAAGCTCGACCGTGCAGGGTTCCTTCAGCGCATTCAGCGCCGAGATGGCCGCCAGCAACTCCATGCGGTTGTTGGTCGTCTCCGCCTCGCCGCCGGAAAGCTCCTTGGTGGCGCCGTTGAAGCGCAGGATCGCGCCCCAGCCGCCGGGACCCGGATTGCCCGAACAGGCGCCGTCGGTGAAGATTTCAACGTTCTTGCTCATGCCAGCCCATATTCCGAAGCAGATTTGATCGCCCGATGGAACCGCATCCGTCTGATGTATTCGGTCGGGTCGCGTTTCATGACCAGGCCGCCATCGGGAACGGTGAGCCAGTCGTAGAGCCGGGTCAACATGAAACGCAGCGCAGAACCGCGCGCCAGCATCGGCAGCGCCGCCTTTTCCCGGTCGCTCAGGGGGCGCACGCTCTGATAGCCCTCGAGCAGTGCCTTGCCCTTGGTGAGGTTGAAGGAAAAGTCCTTCTCGAAGCACCAGGCGTTGAGGCAGGTGGCAACGTCGTAGGCGTAGAGGTCGTCGCAAGCGAAATAGAAGTCGATCAGGCCGGAGAGCTTCTCGCCGAGGAAGAACACATTGTCCGGGAACAGATCGGCGTGGATGATGCCTTGGGGTAGGTCCTTCGGCCAGTTGCGCTCGAAATCGGCGAAGTCGGCGTCGACCTCGGCCGCTAGGCCCGGCTCGACCTCGTCGGCGCGGGCGCGGGACGCGTCCCACAGCTTGCGCCAACCGTCGATCGCGAGCGCGTTGGGGCGGGTCATCGAAAAATCGGCACCGGCCAAATGGAGGGCCGCCAGCGCCTTGCCGACCTCGGCGCAATGCGTTGCCGCCGGACGCCGCAGCGAAAGCCCTTCGAGGAAGGTGATGATGACCGCAGGCCGGCCGGCCAGCGTACCGATGACGCTCCCGTCATGCGCGGTCACCGGCAGCGGGCAGGACACGCCCTTGTTGGCGAGATGCCTCATCAGGCCGAGGAAAAACGGCAGATCCGCCTTCTCGACGCGCTTTTCGTAAAGCGTCAGGATGTAGGAGCCGCTGGACGTGTGCAGCAGGAAGTTCGAATTCTCGGTGCCTTCCGCGATGCCCTTGTAGGACAGGAGATCGCCGACCGGGTAGTGCTTCAGGAAAGCGCCGAGTTCGCCTTCCGCAACATCGGTATAGACAGCCATGTATCTTACGCAGCCCCGTTGACGAAGGCCATGTCGGCCGGCGTCAATTCGACATCGCGCAATACCCGCATGACCGGGAAATCCTCCGTTTCGGTGGCCGTGATGGCCAGGTCGATGGTCACATCGAAGCGCTGGCGGAACGCGTCGATGATTTCGTCGACGATGATCTCCGGTGCCGACGCCCCAGCGGACAGGCCAAGCGTCGAGATGTTGCCGATGTCATTCCATGGAATCTCGGCGGCGCGCTGCACGAGAAGCGACATCGTGGCGCCGGCACGCTCCGCCACTTCGACAAGGCGGCGCGAATTGGAGGAATTGGGGGCGCCGACGATCAAATAGAGGTCAGCACCCGGCGCGGTATCCTTGACCGCTTCCTGGCGGTTGGTGGTGGCATAGCAGATCGATTCCGCCGCCGGCGCCTGCAGGTCGGGAAAGCGCTCCTGCAGCGCCCGGATGATACCGGCAGTATCCTCGACCGACAGGGTGGTCTGGGTGACGAAGCCAAGCGCCTTGGGGTCGGCGGGCGCAAGCCTGGCGGCATCGGCCTCGGTCTCGACCAGCGTCACGGCACCCTCCGGCAGTTGCCCCATGGTGCCGATCACCTCGGGATGCCCGGCATGCCCGATCAAGAGGACATGCCGGCCGAGCCGCTGATGGCGCATCGCCTGCTTGTGGACCTTGGAGACCAGCGGACAGGTGGCGTCGAGATAGAACAGGTTGCGCGCCTTGGCATCCGCCGGCACCGACTTCGGCACGCCATGCGCGGAGAAGACGACCGGCGACTGCCGGTGTTCGGCCGGAATCTCGGAAAGCTCCTCGATAAAAACTGCGCCAAGGCTTTGCAGTCCCTCGACGACATAACGGTTGTGCACGATCTCGTGGCGGACATAGACCGGCGCGCCATATTTCTTCAGCGCCAGCACGACGATCTGGATGGCACGGTCGACGCCGGCGCAAAAGCCGCGCGGCTGGCAGAGCCGGATCGTCAGCGGAGGCTTGGTGGTTGTCTGAAGCATTAAATCCTGGCCGGTTCGTCAGCGCCGAAATGAGGTGCCTACCCCTGCCCTGTCAAGGGCAATGGTAGAAAGGGCGATATTGGTAGAAGGGGGCTTTGGTCACCTTCAATCCTCTTTCGCGGGACGGCGAAGCCGCAGGACGAGCACGGCGGCCAGTGCCGCGGCAAGCCCATACCAGGTGACAGCATATTGCAGATGGCTGTTCGGAAGGTCGATGATGGTGACGCCTCCGACCGGCAGGCCGCCCGGATTCGGCGTCTTGTCGGCATCGATGAAGATCGGCACCAGTGTGTACCCCGCGGGCAGGCCGGCGCTCGCCGCCATCACGTCGCGGTCCTTCCAATAGAAGATGTTCTTCGCCACGTCGTTGTCGGGAAGCATCATCGACGGCTTTGCCGGCAGCGGATTGCGGGCAAGCCCGGTGACCGTGACCTTGCCAGTCACCTGTCCCTTGGCGCGCTTGGCGGCATCCTTGAGGTCATAGGGGACGAAGCCGCGATTGATCAGGACAAAGCGGCCATCGTCCAGCGCCAGCGGCGTGTAGACGTTGAAGCCGGCCTCGCCTTCCCAGGTTGCATAGAAATGCCGCTCGCCCGAGTGCAGGAAGGTTCCGCTGACGGTGACCGGCGTGTAGTCGACATCCCCGGTGGAGGCGAATTCCTTTTCCACCTCGGCCAGCGGCCGTGGCGCCGCATGGGTGCGCTGGTCGATGGTCTGCAGAAGACCTTCCTTCCAGTGCAGGCGCTGAACCTGCCAGGTGCCGAGCGCCAGCAGGATCAACAGCAGCACAAGGCCAAGGCCGAGCAGCAATAGAGATCGTGGCCGCGAGCGGCCGCTGCCTTTGACGGAGGTCTCGTTCATTCGCCGCGATCCAGCCGGCCCTCGGACGCCTTGTTGGCGTATTGCAGCGTCAGCAGCACGCCCTTGATCAGCCGCAGCGCGGTCAGGCAAAGCACCAGGGCCATCGGAATCCAGACCAGCAGGTGCAGCCAGAGCGGCGGGCTCAGCGTCACTTCGACCCAGAGCGCCAGGCCGACAATGATGAAGCCGATGATCAGGATGACGAAGACCGCCGGCCCGTCGCCGGCATCGGCGAAGGAATAATCGAGGCCGCAATTGACGCAGCGCTTGCCGACGGTGAGGAAGCCGGAAAACAGCCGCCCCTCGCCGCAGCGCGGGCAGCGGCCATGCAGGCCGGCCGAAATCGGCTCGATGGGAGGCCAGATCGCCTTGTCTTCAGTCATGGATGGCCCGTCACTCATGCCTATTGCCCGATCTCGATGGGTGTCCCATCGGCCACCATTGCCCAGATTTCGTTCATGTCCGAGTCCGTAACGGCAATGCAGCCGTCGGTCCAGTCGACCAATTGAAGCAGCCAGCCCCACCAGCCGAAACCGTTTGGCTGGCCGTGGATCATGATCATGCCACCGGCGTCGACATTGCGCGCCTTCGCCGCCGCCAGATCGTCGGCATTGGGATAGGAGACGTGGATCGACTTGTAGGCGATGCTGTTCGGGTTGCGCCAGTCGAGGATATAGCGCCCCTCGGGCGTGCGCTGATCGCCCTCCTGGTGCTTGTGGCCGACCGGAGCGCCACCGAGCGCGATGCCGTAGCTGCGCACCACCTTGCCGTCGCCGATCAGTTCAAGCCGCCGTTCCGCCTTGTGGACACGCACCAGATCGACCTTCTCGGCGGCAGGGGCCGGGAATGCCAGGAGGATGAATGCGCAAATCGCCCAGGAAACCGTCCGCCGCATCGGCAATCGATCGGCGATCATTGCGCCGAAAACAAGAAGGCGCCGAAAAGAAGAAGGCGGCCGCGTCGCCGCGGCCGCCTTCCCGAAATCGAAATGCTAAAGACTGGGTCAGTGGCCTTCGATGACCGCGCCGACCGATCCCCAGACATAGATCGAGGCGAACAGGAACAGCCAGACCACGTCGACGAAGTGCCAGTACCAGGCGGCTGCCTCGAAGCCGAAATGCTGCTTGGGGGTGAAGTCGCCCTTCATCGCACGGATCAGGCAGACCAGCAGGAAGATGGTGCCGATGATGACATGGAAGCCATGGAAGCCGGTCGCCATGAAGAAGGTGGCGCCGTAGATGGAATCTTTGAAGCCGAACGGAGCGTGCATGTACTCGTAGGCCTGGACCATGGTGAAGAGCATGCCGAGGCCGACGGTCAGCACCAGGCCGTTGATCAGCCCCTTGCGATCGCCATGGATGAGCGAATGGTGCGCCCAGGTGACCGTGGTGCCCGACAGAAGCAGGATGACGGTGTTGTAGAGCGGCAGGTGGAAGGGATCGAGAACCTCCATGCCCTTCGGCGGCCAAACGCCACCGGTAAATGCGTGGCGCGCGTAGTTCTGTGCCTCGCCGGCAAAAAGGCTGGCGTCGAAATAGGCCCAGAACCAGGCAACGAAGAACATCACCTCCGAGGCGATGAACATGATCATGCCGTAGCGCAGGTGCAGCGACACGACCCGCGTGTGGTGGCCCTCATGCGCTTCCTTGATGGTGTCCGACCACCAGGCAAACATGGTGTAGAGGACGATCGCGATGCCGATGAAGAACAGCCACGGATTGGCAATGTTGAAGCCGAAGATCGGGAAGGAGCCGCCCTTCAAATATTCCATGAGGCAAACACCGCCGAAAGCGGTGACGAGCGCCCCTACCGATCCCAGGAAGGGCCACGGGCTCGGATCGACGAGATGATAGTCGTGATGTTGTGCGTGCGCGTCTGCCATATCAACCCCCGAGATTTTCGGTATTTGAAATTGTCTTGCTACTGTCCTTTGCCGGCTCCGAGGAGGCGACCGGCTTGTTCTTCTCGATCGGGAACATCGTATAGGACAGAGTGATCGTCTTCATGTCCTTCAGTTCCGGTACGTTCACAATGTCGGGGTCCACATAGAAGACGACCGGCATGTCCAGCGTCTCGCCGGGCTTCAGCGTCGTATCGGTGAAGCAGAAACACTCGACCTTGTTGAAGTACGGGCCAGCCAGTTCCGGCTGCACGTTGAAGGTGGCGCGACCGGTAACGGGACGGTCGAACTTGTTGGTCGCCTGGTAATGCGCCTGCACCGTCTCGCCGATCTTCATCGTCATCGAGCGCTGGACCGGCTGGAATTCCCATGGCACGCCCGCGATGTTGGCGTCGAAGCGGACGGTAATTTCACGGTCAAGCACGCGGCCGGCATACTGCTTTTCGACACGTTGCGTCGTGCCGCCATAGCCTGTCGCCTGGCAGAACATCTTGTAGAGCGGCACGGCGGCATAGGCCATGCCGATCATGCCGGTGAAGAAGGCGAGGCAGACAGCCGCAACGATGCGGTTGCTGTTCCTGCCGGCCGGCTTCCTGGATGTCCCGGCGCTCATCACATCGTGCCCAAATTGTGGCCGAACTTGATGATCGTCGCGATATAGAAAATGACGACCAGCACCGCCAGCGCCAGGCCAATGGCGACGGAACGGCTGCGCCGCGCCTTCTTCTGGCGCTCGGTCAAGGTGACCGTCTCGAGCTTTTCCTCGATCATGGTCATGCCCCACCCATGGCAAGCGCGCGTTCGACCACGCTATCGGCCAGATAGGCGGCGAAGATGGCGAAGAGATAGAGAAGCGAATAAGCGAACAAAGCCTTGGCCGGCTTCATGGCGCGGTCGTCGTCGGCCATGCCGAGCACCTTCCACGCATACCAGACAAAGCCAGCCCCGAGCAGCGCGGCGGCAACGCCATAGATCGGCGTGGTGTAGCCGAGCAGCCACGGCGACACACCAACCGGCGCAAGCACCAGCGCATAGGCGAATATCTGACGGCGGGTGGAGGCGTGGCCAGCGACATTCGGCATCATCGGGATGCCGGCGCGTTCATAGTCCTCGGACTTGAACAGCGCCAAGGCCCAGAAATGCGGCGGCGTCCACAGGAAGATGATCAGGAACAGGACGATGCTTTCGATGCTGACCGACCCGGTCACCGCGGCCCAGCCGATGACCGGCGGGATCGCACCGGCCGCGCCACCGATGACGATGTTCTGCGGTGTCCAGCGCTTCAGCCACATCGTGTAGACGACGGCATAGAAGAAGATGGTGAAAGCCAGCAGCGTCGCCGCCAGCCAGTTGGCGAGCACGCCGAGCGTCATCACCGACAGCGCCGACAGCACCAGCCCGAAGGTCAGCGCCTCGTGCGGCTGGATGCGGCCGGATGGCACCGGACGGCTGGCCGTCCTGGTCATCACCGCATCGATGTCGGCGTCGTACCACATGTTGAGCGCGCCCGAGGCACCGGCGCCGATGGCAATAGCCAGGATGGCGATCACCGCCAGCAACGGGTTGATGGTCACAGGTGCCGCGACTAGGCCGACAAAAGCCGTGAACACCACCAGGGACATGACGCGCGGCTTCAGCAGGGCGAAGAAATCGCCCGCCGTCGCTTCCGACATGCGGAAGCCGGCTTCGTCAATGCTGGTTTCGTCGACTAGGGCCATGCGTACTCAAGTCCATTATTCCGTTGGCCAAAACCGCCGGCGGACCGGCGGCTTCGTATTCGAGCGGGCAGCCGCCTTACTTGATCTTCGGCAGCTGTTCCCATTGGTGGAAAGGCGGCGGCGAAGGCAGCTGCCATTCCAGCGTCGTTGCACCCTCGCCCCACGGATTGGCGCCGGCGATCCGCTTCTTCTGGAAGGCTTCGAACACGCCGTAGAGGAAGATCACCACGCCGACGGCCGAGATATAGGACCCGATCGAAGACACATAGTTCCAGCCGGCAAACGCATCGGGATAGTCGATGGTGCGGCGCGGCATGCCGGCGAGGCCAAGGAAATGCTGCGGGAAGAAGATCAGATTGACGCCGACGAACGTGACCCAGAAGTGGGTGTTGGCGATCACCGGCGAGTACATGTAGCCGGTCATCTTCGGGAACCAGTAGTACCAGCCGGCGAAGATGGCGAACACCGCGCCCAGCGACAGCACGTAGTGGAAGTGGGCGATCACGAAATAGGTGTCATGCAGCGAGCGGTCGAGGCCGGCATTGGCCAGCTGGACGCCGGTGACGCCACCGATGGTGAACAGGAAGATGAAGCCCAGCGCCCACAGCATCGGCGTCTTGAACGAGATCGAACCGCCCCACATCGTGGCGATCCAGGAGAAGATCTTCACGCCGGTCGGCACCGCGATGACCATGGTGGCGAAGACGAAATAGCGTTGCGTGTCGAGCGACAGGCCGGTCGTATACATGTGGTGGGCCCAGACGATGAAGCCGACGGCGCCGATCGCCACCATGGCGTACGCCATGCCGAGATAGCCGAACACCGGCTTCTTCGAGAAGGTCGAGACGATATGGCTGATGATGCCGAAGCCCGGCAGGATCAGAATGTAGACTTCCGGATGACCGAAGAACCAGAACAGGTGCTGGAACAGCAGCGGATCGCCGCCATTGTCCGGCGCGAAGAAAGCCGTGCCGAAATTGCGGTCGGTGAGCAGCATGGTGATGCCGCCAGCCAGGACCGGCAGGGACAACAGCAGCAGGAAGGCGGTGACAAGCACTGACCACGCAAACAGCGGCATCTTGTGCAACGTCATGCCGGGAGCGCGCATGTTGAAGATGGTGGTGATGAAGTTGATGGCGCCGAGGATCGACGAGGCACCGGCGATGTGGATCGACAAGATCGCCAGATCCATGGCCGGCCCGGGCTGGCCCGAGGTCGACAGCGGCGGATAAAGCGTCCAGCCGCCGCCGACGCCATAGGCACCCGGCGCGCTCGGCACGAACATCGAGGTGAGCAGCAGGATGAAGGCCGGCGGCAGCAGCCAGAAGGAGATGTTGTTCATGCGCGGGAACGCCATGTCGGGAGCGCCGATCATGATCGGCACCATCCAGTTGGCGAAACCGCCGATGAGGGCGGGCATGACCATGAAGAAGATCATGATCAGGGCGTGCGCGGTGGCAAAGGCATTGTACATGCTCTTGCCGCCGTCGACCGCGGCGTCACCGTTCATGCCGTAGACCATCTGCGCCAGCCCGCTGAAGATCTGGATGCCAGGCTCCTGCAGCTCCATGCGGATCGCAACCGACAGCGCGCCGCCGATGATGCCAGCCATGATCGCGAAGATCAGGTAGAGCGTACCGATGTCCTTGTGGTTGGTCGAATAAACCCAACGCACCCAGCCGTGATAAGGCTTGTGGTCGTGCCCGTCGTGAGCTGCAGCGTCTGCCATGTTCGGCTCCGTTCCCTAAATCTTGCTAACCCGCGGCATCAATTGCCGGCGGCCGCTACCTTGTTCTGGCCGTCGACCTCGGCCATCAGCGTCTTGTTGGCGCCGGGCAGATCGGTCTTGGCTGCCGCCAGCCAGGTCTTGAACTGCGCATCCGAGACGACACGGATGGCGATCGGCATGAAGGCATGGTCCTTGCCGCAAAGCTGCGAGCACTGGCCATAATAAAGGCCTTCCTTCTCCGCCTTGAACCAGGTCTCGTTGGTGCGTCCCGGAATGGCGTCGATCTTGATGCCGAACGACGGCATGGCGAAGGAGTGGATCACGTCGGTCGCGGTGACAAGCACGCGGGTCATCGTGTTGACCGGCACCACCAGTTCGTTGTCGACGGCGAGCAGACGCGGATAGACCTTGCGATCCTCCTTGCCTGCCTTGGCGCGATCGCCATCCTGGAGGATGGCCGAATTGAAGGAGAGCGTGTTGTCGGTCTGGTACTCGTAATCCCAGTTCCACTGGTTGCCAGTGGCCTTGACGGTCAGCTTGGCGTCTTCCGGCGGGGTGTACTGCGCGGTCAGGAGCTGGAACGAGGGAATGGCGAGGCAAAGCAGGACCACGACCGGGCCGACGGTCCATACCACTTCGATCAGCGTGTTGTGGCTGGTCTTGGAGGGGACCGGGTTCACACTCGCGCGGAATTTCACGATGCAATAGGCGAGGAGGAGCAGCACCAGAATGGTGATCGGGGCGATGAACCACATCGTGTAGTTTCCGAACCATTCGATCTGCCGCATCATGTCGGTCGCCGGCGCCTGGAAGGTCGTCTCCCATTCCACCGGCTGATCGGCCCGGGCGGATGTGCCGGCAAAAATCGTGGCAGCGGCACAAGTGCTCAGAAACCTGGCACTCAGAAACCTGGCACTCGCTGGAAACCTGGCGCTAGCTAGAAAATTTCTCATCGCCCTCTTCGTCTCCCAGTTCCTCGCGGCGGTGCCAACGAGAATAACGAACAATGCCGGGACGGGAATCCCGACAGTCTCAAGCTGGTTCAAACCATACTCTTTTTCCCTCCGCAAGAAAGGAGCGGCCGAAACCGTGCGGCATTTTTGCGCGCAGGCTGGCATGGCTCTTCCGGGGCAGCGGCCGCGACGACGAAACGCGTATGTTCGGCAGGCCACCCGCTTCATGTCGGCAGGACGCGGGGAGCGTCGTAATTCAGGCGAAATTGGCGGGGAAAAGCGCTGCATCGCCTGTTTCGGGACAGTTCGCGTGCGGTCTCGTCCTTTACTTGGCATTGGCGCGGCTTAAAGTGCCGTGATTCGCAATGGAGCCGTCATGAACTCTTGGCTTTCAAGACTGGGGCATACGCGACCGGGGCTTTCGAGCACCTTGGTCAAGGCCATGCTTGTCGCTGCCCTGTCGGCGGCCGGTCTGTTCGTCACCGGTCAGGCCAATGCCGCCCAGCCGAGCGGCACGGTGCGCTCGACGCATGGCGCCTGGTCGATCATCTGCGACACGCCGGCCGGCGCCACCTCGGAACAATGCGTGATGATGCAAAACGTCGTCGCCGAGGATCGTCCGGAAATGGGCCTGTCGGTCGTCGTGTTGCGCACCGCCGACAACAAAGCCGAGATCCTGCGCGTGCTGGCGCCGCTTGGCGTGCTTTTGCCGAACGGGCTCGGCCTCAATGTCGACGGCAAGGATATCGGGCGCGCCTATTTCGTGCGCTGTTTCCAGGACGGATGCTATGCCGAGGTCATCCTCGAAAAGCCGCTGCTCGATACGCTGAAGACCGGCACCTCGGCGACGTTCATTGTCTTCCAGACGCCTGAGGAAGGCATCGGCATCCCGGTAGACCTCAAGGGTTTCGCCGACGGTTTTGCCGCGCTGCCCTGATCCCGGTCCCTTGCACAGAACCGTGAGTGTGACGCGGTTTTCATGACCAGAAAGCGGCGCCCGCATCGAGCGGACGCTGTCATTCGGCGACGTGGATCTCCATTGTCGATTGTCTCGGCGCAGCTTCACGCCTACATCGGGGGAAAGCAGCAATCTTCCCACGAATGGACGCGCCATGAACAGCCTGATCGGCCAATTCGACATTTCAGACGATCGCATCAAGCAGATCGTCGCCGAGACCATCAACGGCGCCGATGACGGCGAACTGTTCATCGAATACAGCGAGAGCGAAGCGCTGATGTTCGACAATGGCCGGCTGAAAACGGCCAATTTCAACACCGACCAGGGCTTTGGCCTGCGCGCGGTCGCGGGTGAAGCCAGCGGCTATGCCCATTCGAGCGACCTATCCGAGGCCTCCCTGCTGCGTGCGGCGGATGCCGTCTCGACCGTCAAGGGCGGCTATTCCGGCACGCTTGCCGCCGCACCCGCCCGCACCAACCGCCATCTTTATGGCGAGGAGAACCCGATCCCCTCGCCTTCCTTCGAGGCCAAGGCAAAGCTGCTGCAGGAAATCGACGCCTGGCTGCGGGCCGAGGATCCGCGCGTGCGCCAGGTGACCGCCTCGCTCGCCGCCTCCTGGCAGCATGTCGAGATCGTGCGCGCCGACGGCCAGATGGTGCGCGACATCCGGCCGCTGGTTCGCATCAACGTCTCGGTCGTGGTCGGCGATGGCGACCGCCAGGAGAGCGGCTCCTACGGCATGGGCGGGCGCAAGGCGTTCGGCGAATTCCTGATCGAGGACAGCTGGAAACACGCTGCAAAAGAGGCGCTGAGGCAAGCGCTGGTCAACCTCGAGGCGATCCCCGCCCCGGCCGGCACCTTCGACATCGTGCTCTCCAGCGGCTGGCCGGGCGTCATGCTGCACGAAGCAGTCGGCCATGGCCTTGAAGGCGACTTCAACCGCAAGAAGACCTCGGCCTTCGCCGGCCTGTTGGGCCAGCAGGTCGCCGCCAAGGGCGTCACCGTCGTCGATGACGGCACGATCCCCGAACGCCGCGGCTCGCTCACCGTCGACGACGAAGGCACGCCTTCGGCCCGCAACGTGCTGATCGAGGACGGCAGACTGGTCGGCTACATGCAGGATCGCCAGAACGCCCGGCTGATGGGCATGAAGGCAACCGGCAACGGCCGGCGCGAAGGCTACGCGCACCAGCCGATGCCGCGCATGACCAACACCTACATGACCGCGGGCGACATGGAGCCCGACGAGATCATCGCCTCGGTCAAGAACGGCATCTACGCCGTCTCGTTCGGCGGCGGCCAGGTCGACATCACGTCCGGGAAATTCGTGTTCGGCTGCACCGAGGCCTACCTGATCGAGAACGGCAAGGTGACGCAGCCGATCAAGGGGGCGATGCTGATCGGCAACGGGCCCGACGCCATGCACCGCGTCTCGATGGTGGGCAACGACATGAAGCTCGACAATGGCATCGGCATGTGCGGCAAGGCCGGACAAGGCGTGCCGGTCGGCGTCGGCCAGCCGCATCTCAGGATGAACCAGATGACGGTCGGCGGCACCCGGGTTTGAGGGCGGGCGCCGTTTCACGATCCCGATGGGCTTTCAGGCTTGAATTCGGTTCGGCTGCGGTCTATCTTACCTTCGTCTTACAAAGTAAGCCACAATGGCCGCTTCCGAAAAACTCACAACGACCGTCTCGACCAAGGGACAAGTCATCCTGCCCAGTGCAATCCGGAAGCGGAGGGATTGGGGTGCCGGAACGCGCCTGCAGGTCGAGGACACACCGGAGGGTGTCCTTTTGAAGCCTGCGCCAGCTTTTGCCGAGACGCGCCCAGAAGACGTGTTTGGTTCCCTGCCCCACAGCGGCAAACCGAAGACGCTGGAAGAAATGGACGCGGGCGTGCTTTCCGAGGCGCGGCGACGCCATGCTCGCGATTGATACCAATGTCATCGTTCGTTACCTGACGAGCGACCATCCGCAGCAATCGCCGCGCGCCCGAGAGCTGATCGACGGTCAGTCGGTCTTTGTCACCATCACGGTGATCCTGGAAGTCGAATGGGTGCTGCGCAGTGCCTATGGTTTCGGACAGGCCGAAGTCGTGCGGGCTCTGCGGGCGTTCGGAGGGCTCCCAACTATCGAGATGGAGGATGCCATGACCGTCTCATCCGCCCTCGATCTGGCCGAGACGGGGATGGATTTCGCGGACGCACTGCATCTCGGCAAGTCGGCGCATTGCTCGGGATTTGCCACCTTCGACCGCAAACTCGTCAAGTCTGCTCGGGCTGCAGGGCATGGCGGCGTGCAAGAGGCATAGCGGGCTCCGAACACAATCGTGTTAGCAAATTATTAATTGTTCAATTGCCTTGGCCGGCGTTTCCGCATTAACTCGTCGCCAATCTTCTCGTTGCGGTGGTGTTGGCAGTGCTGCGTTCCCCTGGCATCCTGACCTCTTCCTTCCTTCTGGGCCTTGCTTCGTTGATCGGTGCGACATCGCTATCTGTCGACCCCTCCGCGGCGCAGTCGACATTGTTCAAGCGGCCGTCGGTTCCGGCCACGAAGGCGCAGCCGATCGCGATCGACCTGCGCTCCGCCGCCGTTGGAGGACGCACCAGCGTTCCCTACGGCTGGGTCGATTTCTGCCATCGCAGGCCGAAAGAATGCAAGGTGCCCGCCCTGCCGGCCACGAGCGTCAAGCTGACCGCGCAGAACCTGCGTATCCTCAAGCGGATAAACCAAAAGGCGAACCGCGCCATCAAGCCGGTCAGCAACTACGAACACTGGGGCACGATGATGGACCACTGGGATTATCCGGTGGACGGCAAGGGCGACTGCAAGATCTACGCCCTCTACAAGCGCAAGCTTCTCATGGAAGCGGGATTTCCCCGGCAGGCGCTGCTGATGACGGTGGTGCGCGACCTGAACAATGAAGGCCACACTATCCTGACGGTGAAGACCGACAGGGGCGATCTCGTCCTGGACAACCTGGCCGATGAAATCCGGCCCTGGAACGCGACCGGCTATTATTTCCTGAAACGCCAGTCGCAGCAGAACCCGAACATCTGGATGTCGATCAACCAGCGCGGCGGCACTCCGAAAACCTGACGTGTCGCCAGGCTCTCAGACCGAGCAGCCGAACTATGCGCCTTTTCCTGGAAATGCTTCCGCTGCGACCGGCCTACTGGTTGCAGGACGGCTCGCCCTCTTGCCCGCAAGATAGCTTCTTCTTGGACTCCTGCGGCTGCGGCAGGCGCTGCTCCTGCATCTGAGGTTTCGGCTGCTCTCGGAATTCCGGCCTCGGTTCCTGTCTTTGCGGCCGCAGCACCTGCTCGTTCGGCCTTTCCTGCATCAACCGGCGCTGCGCGTTCTCGTCCGGCCTGTTGACCTTGAAGTTGCGCTGGACGTCGACCTCGCCACCGGCGGACCCTTCTTCGTTCTGCAGCCTGCGGAACTTCCTGCCCCTGTCGCTCCTGTTGGCCAAACCTTGATCGCCCGGTTCGACGATGGACTGGCCGGGAGACAGATCCCTGCGCATCAGCTTCCTCGGCCTGCCGTTGTTCCGCTCGGAGAACACGTCCGGATTGTTGTTCCTGAACCGCTCCTCAACGCGCGGCCGGTTCTCGGCCGGCATACCGTTGACGGTCGGCAGTTTGCGGAATTTCCTGCCCTTTTTGGTTGCGCTCGAGCCCTGATCACCCGATTCGAAAACAGAGCGGCCGGCGGACAGGTCCTTGCGCCTCAGCTTCTTCGGCCTGCCGCTGCTCTCATCGGAGAAGGCGTTCGGATTGTTCTTCCGGAACTTCTCCCGCGCGCTCGGCTGGTTCTCGTCCGGCATGCCATTGACGGTCGGCAGCTTGCGGAGCTTGCGATTCTTGCCCTGGGCATTGCCGGCTCTGGTCTGCTCATTGCCCTGGCCGGTAGCGGCGGCGCCGGCGTTTCCAGTGGCCTGCTGGCTGTTGTTGCCACCCGCCGCGCCCCGCCCGCTCAAACGCTTCCCTGACTTGTCGCCAGGCAGGTTCTGGTCGCCAGGCAAGTTCTGGTCACTAGGCAAGTTCCGACCGTCGAGCGCCGGCTTGCCGTTGACGAGCGGCAGCCTTTTGCCGTTCGCACCAGGCAGGGCATGGTCGCGCGAAAGCTTGCCGGTCGAGGATCGGGTATCCGACTGCGGAATAGCAGTGCCGGACTGCTGGCCCTCAATGACGCGCTGCCCGGGCTTCAGCGGCAAGCCGGCCTGTTTCTGGCTGCCCTGTTTCCGGTCGCCCAGTTGCTGATTGGTGATCTGACTGGACATGGCCGCCTTCTTCTGCAGCGGCGGCGGCAACGCGACCCTGGCCGCCAGCGCATCCGCGCGGGCACCAACGGCGCCTCCGGTCGTCTGCCGGCCCGTGGTGCGGCCACCCTGAACACCGGCGCTTGGCTGCGCGGCCTGATCGATGGTCTCGTTTTTGATCGTCGTGTTGATATTGTTGATGACGGTCGTGTTGTGGATGTTGTTGAAGATGATGTCGTTCGGCGGCGGCACGATGTGGCGCGGCGGGTTGATGAACACGGGTATCGGCACGAATAAGGGCGTCGGCAGGACGAAGACGTCGACCGGCGGCGGCGGTGGCTCGAGCACGACGAAATCCGGCGGCGGCGGCGGCAGGAAGATCACCGTGATCGGCGGTGGCGGCGCGAAATCGAAATCGTCGAAAAAGATTACTGGACGGTCGACATAGATAATTTCCTCGGGCGGTGGTGGCGCCACGTCGTAGACGATGACGGTGAAGCTCTCCGGCGGTTCCAGCTCGGCGTCGAAATGCTCCAGCCGGCGGCGCGCGTCCCAGGCATGCGGGCCGCGCGCGTAGCGTTCCAGATAGGACCAGTAGGCTTCAGGCGTGTCCGTCATCCAGGTCTCGCGCCAGGTGATCGCCTCACGCCGGGCCGCAATGATGGCGCGCACGCGCTTGGCCATCGGATCGTGCGGATAGGCGTCGAGGAAATCGTCGTAACCGCGCATCGTGTCGCGCTCGAGGGCGGCAACATAGGCGTCATGCGCGTCGAAATCGCGGATCGGCCTGGTTCGCGCCGCCCGGGTCTCCGCGGCCGAAACCTTGGGCGGAGGAGCATCCGCGCTGCGCTCGAAGAAAACGAAAGGCGCCGTGATCTTCGAAGCGCTCCATGGCAGTTCCCCGCCTTGCGTGACCTCGCTGACGCGCAGGCGCGTGCGGTCGAATACGTCCCGTAGCGACAGGCCGCCTTCGCGCATCATCTCGGCAAGCGCCTTGGCGTAGGCTCCGTAGGGCGCTTTGCCCTCCGGCGCGACAGTTCCCGGAGCGGCGTTGAACGCTATCAGCATGTTCGGATCGGGATCGACCAAGGCAAGGCCACCGGCCAGCGGCTCCTTCCACTTTGGGAAGGGATTTGGCCGCGCCGCGTCGAGCACGACGATATTGACCTTGGTCGGCAACCCGGACAGCGGCCTGGTGATATCGGAAATCCGCATCGCCTGAAGCGGGATATCGTTTGGATTGGCGATCTGAGCATCGACCGGCAGGAAGTAGTTCTCACCCTCGAACTGCACGCCATGGCCTGCGAGATAGACGAAAACGACGGCGTCGGGACCGGCGGCGGACACCTTGCCCATGAAATCGCGAAACGCGCCGCGCAGCGAGTCCTGGTCCACGTCACGCGCGCCAACCACGTCGAACCCGGCGGCCTGCAATGTCTGCGCGATCAGGCCGGCGTCATTGGCGGCCGTCGCGAGCTCTCCGGCCTTGTAGGCGCCATTGCCGATGACGAAGGCCAGACGCTTTTCACCTTGCACCACCGCCCCGGTGGCGGCGGTGACCGCGAAAAAAAGGAGAACGAAGACGAGACCAACGAATTTGTGAAGCGTCCGCATTGCAATCCGCAATCCGCTATCCGTCGTCCCTTCAGCCTAACAACGCCGGAAGGGTCGCAATGTTTCCCGAACCGGGCGAAAATAGAGAGACGCAACGCGGCGGCTTTGGGGCGCAATTTCGTCGAAAGAGCACAGGCTTCACAAATTTCCGCGAGCCAGCGACATCGGACTACCGGCGTCGCCTCGGTTTCTCCAGCAAGGCGACGGCCTCGACATGAGGCGACCACAGGAACTGGTCGATCGGCGTAACGCTCTTCAGGGTGTAGCCGCCATCGATGAGGATGCGCAGGTCCCGCGCCAGCGTCACCGGGTTGCAGGACACCGCGGCAACGTAGGCAACATCCGAGCGGGCGATCTGCTTCGACTGGTCCTCGGCACCAGCGCGCGGCGGATCGAACACCAAGCCGTCGAAGGCGTTCAGCTCCTTGAATGTCAGCGGCCGACGGAACAGGTCGCGGCGCTCGCCCGTCACCCGCTTCAGACTGGTCGCGAAACGCGATCCGCGGTCGAGCGCAGAAAGGGCCGCCGCATCGCCTTCCACGGCATGGACTTCCGACTTCGCGGCCAGCCTGAGCGCAAAGCTGCCGCAGCCGGCGAAAAGATCGGCGACCTTCTTGGCACGCTTCAGATGGGCGCCGACAATATCGGCCATGGTCTGCTCGGCTGCCTCGGTCGCCTGCAGGAAGGCGCCGGGCGGCACGGCGACCGCGACGCTGCCGAACATGACCACTGGCTTCCTCGGTTCGATGATGATCTCGTCATCGATGGACAGTCTGGCAAAGCCTTGCGCCATGACGAAATTGGAGGCGATGCGGCGCTGGTTCTCGCCGAGCTTGCCGGATTCATGCGCGGCGACGTCGAGGCCGGAACCGGTCACGGTCACCGCCATCCGGAACGATTTCGTGGTGGCGCAGATCAAGTCCGCGAGCGCCTTAAGCCGGTCGAGCGCGGCGACGATCTCGGGCAGCGAAATCGGACATTCGGATATGGGGATGATTTCGGGCGACAGATGGCGATTGAAGCCGAGCAGCATGCCTGTCTCGGTGCGCCGGGCGGCAAGCACCACACGGCGGCGCGTGTGCGGCGCGCAGGCGACCAGTTCGCCGATGTCGCAATCGATGCCCTTCAGGGCGTGGACCATCTTGTCGCGTTTCCATTGGCGATAGGCTTCGGCCCGGAAATGCTGGAGGGCGCAGCCGCCGCATTCGGTGAAATGGCGGCAGGCGGGATCGATGCGCAGCGGCGAGGCCTCCAGCACCGCCATCAGCATGGCGCGATCCCTTTCGCGCGCGGCGGTGACGGTTTCACCGGGCAGCGTGAAGGGAATGAACAGATCGCCGCTTTCGGTTTCGGCGATGCCGTCGCCCTGGGCGCCAAGCTTTTTGATGGTGAAGCGCGCGCTCATCTATCCTTGACCCCACCGAGCAGGAATTCGCGGTTGCCGTCGCCACCTTCGATCGGCGACAGATGCAGGCCGAGCGAGCGCCAGCCGGGAACGGCGTCGAGCCAATCCTGTAGCAGGCCGGCGACACGGGCAGCGTCGAAGGGATCTTTCAACAGGCCGCCCTTGCCGATCGCCTCGCGACCCGCCTCGAATTGCGGCTTGACCAGAAAGATCGCCCTGGCACCGGCCTTCGCAATGGCAAGCGCCGGCGGCAGCGCGAGTTTCAATGAGATGAAGCTGACATCGGAGACGATGAAATCCGGAATCCTGCCGGCAAGATCGGCGATGGTGAGATCGCGGGCGTTCAGCCCCTCGACGACCGTGACGCGCGAATCTCCGGCAACATCTGGATGCGTCTGGCCGTGACCGACGTCGATCGCCGTGACATGGGATGCGCCGCGTTCGAGCAGCACCTGAGTGAAGCCGCCGGTCGAGGCGCCGACGTCCAGCGCCTCGCTTCCAGCGGGGTCGAGGCCGAAATGGTCAAGCCCGCCGAGCAACTTCAACGCCGCGCGCGACACATAGCCTTGCGCCGGATCATCGATGGTCACAAGACATTGCAGCGAAACGTTCTGACCGGGCTTGCGCGCGATAACACCGTCGACCGTTACCGTGCCGCGCTCGACCGCATCACGGGCACGCGAACGGCTGGCAAACAGCCCGCGCTGGACGAGCAGGTCGTCGAGCCGCTGGCGGGCGCTGGCTGGCAGAGGCGAATTCATTGGCCTTCATGGCGAAAGCCGGCGGTGATGGCAAGGACATTGGGGTGGAACAGAGAACATCGTCGGACAGCGTGCGAAATCCAAGCGACCTGCTGCACTTTGAGGGGCGCGTCCCAAGAACACGATGACAGCGCGGGACCGCACCCCATAAGCGAAACAACCGAGTTGAGGTTACCATGGGCATGAGCTTGTGGTTTAAGGTGGTTGAGACTTGCCTTGCCAGCACAAGGCGGCGAAGAGAGAATGTGCACTGTCACCGCAAATCCGTAATTCCAGTCACAGTACTTCTTGCCCCTATCGCGCGCACTTTTTTCTCCGCATATTACCTATCTATGATCATTCCCAACATGAATAGGAGTGAAAAAAGGCCCTTACATAGAAAATTGCCTTTTTCAGCTTATCGTGCCTCGCCCTGTAGAAAATGTATAAAAGTGATTGATAAATAATAGATATAATTATGACAATTGCGCTAATAGAAATCAGTAGTGCGCCAAAACTTTTCACGTTAACCTCGATGATGCCGTCGACTATAGCAGGCCACCAGAAGCAGGCCGATTACAATGATCGCAAGTCGTCGCCCAATCATTCATCTGCTGGGCGCGAAAGCCCGCGGGCGCACCAGCTCCCATCTGAACATCAGGCCTTGCCCCATCGCAGTCAATGCGCGGCTGGCGCCGCCAGAAGCGGTCGCCGACTTGCCGATCGACCGTTTCGACGGCCTCGACACTTTTGAGGATCTGCCGCGGGACGGCCGCTGCGTACGCGACATGTGGTTCTAGAATATGGTGCGGGGCACTTGCCGGTCGACGGCTGGAGACAGGCCGTCGCCCCGCCCCCCTGAAGCCTGTTCACGCGGATGCTCAGCCGGGGGCGCAGGCGCGGGGTCCGGCACGACCACCAATTGCGGCACCTGCTTGTAGGAAAAGCCGCCCCTGATATCGCCCATCTTGCCGGCGACAATGCCCACTGCTGCCTTTTCGAGATTGCGGTCATAGCTTGTCTCGGCCGCCGCGGGTGCCGCGATGACGGCCAGAAACGCCGCGCCACACAAAAGCGTCTTCATTCCCATTGTCTCCCTGCCTGGCATCGATCTAGCAGGGCGTCGTTGAAAAACGGCCAAGAGATACGGTAAGCAAAACGCCAAATGACAGTGTTAACAATGGGTTATGAAATCAGGCCGGCAAACCGATTCAAGCGCTTGATATGTCGAGTCAGGCGCGCTGGGCGTGGGCCGTATGCCCCAGCGCGGTGAACACGGTGCGCACGATGCCGTCGGCATCGAGACCGGCATCGGCATACATCTTTTCCGGCTTGGCGTGGTCGGTGAAGGTGTCGGGCAACACCAGCGGGCGCACCTTGAGGCCGCTTTCCAGCAATCCTTCATGGGCGAGGAACTGCAGCACGTGGCTGGCGAAGCCGCCCACTGCCCCCTCCTCCACCGTCACAAGAACCTCGTGCGAGCGGGCGAGCCGCCGGATCAGATCCTGGTCGAGCGGCTTGGCGAAGCGAGCATCGGCGACCGTAGTGGAAAGCCCGGCTGCGCCGAGTTCCTCGGCGGCGACCAGACAATCCTGCAAACGCGTACCGAAGGACAGCAGGGCGACCTTGGTGCCTTCCCTGATAATGCGGCCCTTGCCAAGTTCGAGAACCGAGCCGCGTTCCGGCATGTCGACGCCGACGCCGTTGCCGCGCGGATAGCGGAAGGCGATCGGCCCGTCATCATAGCTCGCTGCGGTTCGCACCATATGGCGCAGCTCCGCTTCGTCGGCCGCCGCCATCACGACGAAACCCGGCAGGCTTGCCAGGAAGGTGGTGTCGAAAGCGCCGCAATGGGTGGCGCCGTCGGCGCCGACGAAGCCGGCGCGGTCGATGGGGAAACGCACCGGCAATTTCTGGATCGCGACGTCGTGGACGACCTGGTCGTAGGCGCGCTGCAGGAAGGTCGAATAGATCGCCGCGAACGGCTTGTAGCCTTCGGTGGCGAGGCCGGCCGCGAAGGTGACCGCATGCTGCTCGGCAATGCCGACATCGAAGGTCCTGGCCGGGAACACCTCGCCGAACAGGTCGAGGCCGGTGCCGCCCGGCATGGCGGCGGTGACGGCGACGATGCGGTCGTCCTCGCGGGCCTCCTGGATCAGGCTTTCGGCGAACACCTTGGTGTAGGCCGGCGCGTTGGCCGGCGCCTTGGCCTGCGTGCCGGTGATGACGTCGAACTTGTTGACGCCGTGATATTTGTCGGCGGCGGCTTCGGCCGGCGCATAGCCCTTGCCCTTCTGGGTGACGACATGGATCAGCACCGGGCCTTCGCCATTGTCGCGGACGTTCTTCAGGACCGGGATCAGATGCTCCAGATTGTGCCCGTCGATCGGGCCGATGTGATAGAAGCCGAGCTCCTCGAACAGCGTGCCGCCGGTGACGTAGCCGCGCGCATGTTCGACCGCCCGTGTGATCGCGCGGTCGGCGCGCTTACCCAGGTAGGAGGTCAGCTTCTTGCCGAAGTCGCGCAGGCCGGCATAGGCCTTGCCCGAGGCAAGCCGCGCCAGATAGGCGCTCATGGCGCCGGTCGGCGGCGCGATCGACATGTCGTTGTCGTTGAGGATGACGATGAGACGGGCATCGAGCGCGCCGGCATTGTTCATCGCCTCATAGGCCATGCCGGCCGACATGGCGCCGTCGCCGATGACGGCGATGACATTGTTGCGGCCGCCAGAGAGGTCGCGCGCGGCGGCCATGCCGAGGCCGGCCGATATCGATGTCGAGGAATGGGCGGCGCCAAAGGGATCGTATTCGCTCTCGGCGCGGCGGGTGAAACCGGACAGGCCGCCTTCCTGGCGCAGTGTGCGGATACGGTCGCGGCGGCCGGTCAGGATCTTGTGCGGATAGGCCTGGTGGCCAACATCCCAGATCAGCCGGTCATCCGGCGTGTCGAAGACATAGTGCAGCGCCACCGTCAGTTCGACCACGCCAAGGCCGGCGCCAAGGTGGCCGCCGGTGCGAGACACGGCGTCGATCAGTTCGAGGCGAAGCTCGGACGCAAGCTGAGGCAGCTCGCTCTCGGCAAGCGCGCGCAGATCCGCCGGAATGCGGACCTTGTCGAGAAGCGGCGTCTGCGGCGTTGCGTTCACGGGTGCTCGGGCTTTCTGTTCAACGGCGGGATAGGCCGCCGGCCGGCGAAAGTAAATGCGTGTCAGCGACGCGGATCAATCAGGTCCCCTCGCCGATCTTCTTCAGCCTTCCGGCAACGGAATAAACTCTTCCTCATCTCCTGGAACGATATCGAAGCGGCCCGTCTTCCATTCCTGCTTGGCCTGTTCGATGCGCTCCTTGGACGACGAGACGAAATTCCACCAGATATACCGCTTCGAACCGAGCGAGGCGCCGCCGAACAGCATGAAATGCGCACCGGTTTGCGACGATACGATGATCTCATCGCCGGGACGGAACACCAGCAGACGCTCCGCCGGGAAGACGTCGCCCGAAATCGAGACCTCGCCTTCAAGCGTATAGACGGCGCGTTCTTCGGCATCGGGCGGGATTTTCACACTGGCGCCCGGCGCAAGCCTGAGATCGGCGTAGAGCGTCTCGGAGTCGGTCCTCACCGGGGAGCGCAGTCCCTGGAAATCGCCGATGACGACGCGGCCGCTGACGCCTTCGGCGTCGATATCGGGAAGCCGCAAGACAGCGGTGTTCTCGAACACCGGGGCCACCTCTTCCTTGTCGTCCGGCAGCGCCAGCCACGTCTGCAGGCCGGAGATGGACATCGGCGCGCCGCGCAGTTCTTCGGGCGTGCGCTCGGAGTGCACGATGCCGCGGCCGGCGGTCATCAGGTTCACGTCGCCGGGCTGGATCACCATTTCGGTGCCGAGGGAATCACGATGGCGGATCTTGCCGTCGAACAGATAGGTCACCGTCGACAGGCCTATATGCGGATGCGGGCGGACATCGAGCGCCTGGCCGGCGCGCAGGATCGCCGGTCCCATGCGGTCGAAGAAGATGAACGGACCGACCAGCCGTCTCTTGGCGGTCGGCAAGGCGCGGCGGACTTCAAAGCCGCCAATGTCCTTGGCATTCGGGATGACCATCAGCTCGATCTGGTCGCTTGCGAAGGCGTCGCCGGCTTCGGGATCCTCCCCGGGGAAGAAGCTCATGAACTCTCCTTGTCGGCGGCCAAGGACCGCCCTGGCCACATCAGGCGAAGCGGATCGCCGCCTTTGCCCGCAGTTTGGCCGCAACCTCTTCGCGATTGCGCGGATGCTGGTTGGTTTCAAGCGAATCGAGAAGCTCGCGTGCCGATGCCGCGATAGCTTCGACCGCATGGTCGAACGCGTGCTGGTTCTGCTTCGAGGGCCGCGTCGTTCCGCTCAGCTTGCGGACGAACTGAAGTGCCGCGTCGCGGACTTCGTCGTTGGTTGCCGGCGGATCAAAATTGAACAGGGTCTTGATGTTTCTGCACATCGCTTCCGTATCTCCTCTTGTCCTGGAGCCGTTTCAATCGGGACGAACTCTAATCCTCAAACATGATCGTGTCCAAAAACCGGTGAGACCGCGCTCCAAGAGCGGTTCACCCTATCTCTTTGTTTTAACGCAATTCCGGACGGAAAACCGTCTCACACTTTTCCTGGAATTGCTCTAGTCCGCGTCGAGCGGCTCCGTCCCGACTGGCTTGCCGTCGCGCGACAGCCTGATCTTCTCGACCTTGTCCTCGGCGGCCTTCAACAGCCGGTCGCAATGCACCTTCAACGCCTCGCCGCGCTCATAGATCTTGATCGACTGGTCGAGCGGTACGTCGCCGCGCTCCAGATCATCGACGATCTTCTCCAGCGCGTCGAGTGCCTGTTCGAAGCTCATCGCCTTGACGTCTTCGTTGGTCTCACCAGCCATCATTCATCCTTTCATCAGTCGCCCGACATGGGCGGCGACCGAAAATGCCAATCCCTGCAGATCGTAGCCGCCCTCGAGCAGGCTGACGAGCCGGTTGCGGCTGTGGCGCGCGGCGCGCTGCATCAGCTGGCCGGTCGCCCAATCGAAATCGTCCTCGGTCAGGTTGATCTCGGCCAGCGGGTCGCGGTGGTGCGCATCGAAGCCCGCGGAAATGATGATCAAATCCGGCGCGAAATTGTCGAGCGCCGGCAGCACGCGCGACAGGAAGGCGTCGCGAAATACCTCACTGCCGGTCTGCGGCGCAAGCGGCGCGTTGACGATGTTGCCGGCGCCGGTCTCGTCCTTCGCGCCGGTGCCGGGGTAGAGCGGCATCTGATGCGTGGAGCAATAGAGCACCGAAGGATCGTCCCAGAAAATGTCCTGCGTGCCGTTGCCGTGATGCACGTCCCAGTCGACGACCGCGACGCGTTCGACGCCATGCTTCTTCTGTGCATAACGCGCGGCGATGGCCGCCGTGTTGAAGAGGCAGAAGCCCATGGCCGTGGTTTTTTCGGCATGGTGGCCAGGGGGCCGCGCTGCGACGAACACATTGTCGGCGCGGCCCTCAAAGACATCGTCGACGGCCGCATTGGCGGCGCCGATCGCCGCGATCGCAGCTTGCCAGCTCTTCGGGCTGGCGGTGGTGTCGGCATCGATGCGGGCGATGCCTTGGTCAGGGATGGCGGCGCGCACGCGGGCGACGAAATCGGCGGGATGCGCGTAGAGGATGGTGGCCTCGTCACCTTCCGGCGCCTTGACACGATCGAGTGCGGCGAAGGCCTCGTCGTCGAGCACCCGCTCGATGGCGCGCAAGCGGTCCGGCCGCTCGGGGTGGCCAGGCGGCGTGATGTGTTCGAGGAAGATCGGATGCGTGTAGAGACGAGTGGCCATGCTCCCTATCTAGTGCCCCGGCGCCGCGATGGCCATGCATCGCGGCTCGATCGCTGGGGAAAATCACGCCTGCGTCCATTGGCGTCGCTGCGGGGATTGGCGCCCTGGGCGGTTCGGCGTAAGGTCGCGGACACTGCCTGGTGCCCGCCGCAAGCGGGAGAATCGGGAACACGGTTGAATTCCGTGGCGTGCCCAACGCTGTGAGGGGGACCGCGCCGGTAAATGCCACTGTCGATGACGGGAAGGCATCGGACGCGGGTTGATCCCAAGCCAGAAGACCGGCCTGGCAGACATCGTCATCCGCATGGTCAGGCGGCTGGCATCGATAGCAATCGCAAGGGGACAAGCGATGCCGGAACACATGACCGCTCCTGGTAGCGACGGATTTGACCAGATGGCGCGAGACGCGGTCTACCGCGCCATGTTCACGCGGCGTGACGTGCGCAGCCATTTCCTGCCCGACGCGCTCGACGACGAGGTGCTGGCGCGGCTGCTGCTTGCCGCCCACCACGCGCCGTCGGTCGGCTTCATGCAGCCGTGGAACTTCATCGTCATCCGCGATGCCGCACGGCGCGCGGAAGTGCGCGACCTGTTCCTCGCCGCGCGCGAACAGGAACTTCCGGCCATCGAACAGGAAAGGCAGGCGCTCTACCGCAAGCTCAAGCTGGAAGGCATCTGCGAAAGCGCGCTCAACATCTGCATCACCTGCGACCGGCAGCGGTCGAAGGGTTCGCCGCTGGGACGCTGGCACAATCCGGAAATGGACCTCTACAGCACGGTCTGCGCGGTGCAGAATTTCTGGCTGGCGGCGCGCGCCGAGGGCGTCGGCGTCGGCTGGGTCAGCATCATCGAGTCGCAAGCGCTGAAGAGCCTGCTGGCTATTCCCGATCACGTGACGCCGGTCGCCTATCTCTGCGTCGGCCGGGTCTCCGAATTCGCGCCGAAACCGGACCTCGAAACCCATGGCTGGGGCCGACGCCTGCCGCTGCCCGAACTGATCAAGAGCGAGACTTTTTGCGGTCAGGGCGAGGTGCGGCTCAAATCGACGGTTGCACGCCTCAACGCCGTCAATGCCGCGCCGGCAAGCCCGGCCGATCAGCGTGTCGCGCCCGCCGTATCCCAGCGCGAGCCGCCGAAGGAGGCCAGCGCCTTGTCCTTGAGTTCCCTGAATTTCGACGATGCCTCGGAGAGCCGAGCGTCCCAGGCGGGATCGGGCACCTGGCCCTCAATGGTCTTGAAATAGACCTGCATCAGGCAAGCGATGGCGAAGGGCTCGATGAAAGCCGCCTTGAACGCCCAGGCAAAGACGATGGCGAGCACGAAGGCCCAACCAGCCAGTTGCCCCGGCATGATGAAGAGAATTGCGGCGGCAGGAGCCAGCATAGCCAAGAAGATGACGAAAGAGACGCCCCACATGATGACTGCCAGCCAGACGGCGTTCTTGACCATGGTCTTGCCGTTCTGGGCGTAGAGCACCACGCCTTGGCGCGCTGTCTCGAAGGGCGAGGACGAATTGATGCGGATATTGTAGCCGAGGATGATCTCGTCGACATAGGTCAGCGATAGGCGGATCACCGTGTTGATGAAGGAGACCAGGCCGCTCAGGCCCGGAATCGGCAGGAAGGCGGCAATGCCGCCAAGCAGGCCGGTGATGGCGCGGATGGCGCCCTTGACCAATTGGTCGACGACGAAAAGGATGTTGGCCTCGGCGAACCGCTCGGTCACGACTTGCCTGGCATAGGCGATCTGGTCCTGGCCGCCGGGAACGTCCTGGCCGTCAATCAGATGGACCATGACGGCGATATGGCCGGCCTTGACGACATAGAGGATGTATTCGCGGATCCAGTAGACGGCGATCGAGACGATGCCGAAGCCGACCACGCCGCCCCATAGGGCAAAGGACATCGGCCCGTCGGGATCTGTGGAGATATGGCCGACGCCATAGCCGACCGAGGCACCGGTGCCGGTCGCCATGATGTAGGCCAGCGTGATGCCGAAATAGACGATCATGCGAAAGACAATGAAGGGCCAGGTCCGCATCATGATGGACACCGACCTGCCGATATCGAAATCCCACATGCCCCGAATCCCCTCAGAGATGGCTGGGGAGGATGCGCTCAACCCGAAGATTGTCAATCGTGGGCGTATCCCGGACCGCGGACGGGATATCAGTTCGGCTGCGAACCCGGTTTCCTGAGCAGGCCTTCGAGCAGTTGCTTGAACGCCACCACCACCTTCCTCGATGTCGCCTCGGGATCGTTCGAATTGGCGATCCGCTGCGCCGCCTGGCTGCTGGCGCCGTTGATCAGCCGTGCGGCGGTTTCGGGGTCGACGCTCGGGACGACCACCCCCTCCCCTTGCAGCGCGGCAAGATGATCGGTCATTGAGCCGACGCAGGCATTGGCATTCGACCATTGTGCCGGATCCCCCAGCACGGCCGGGCCGTCGCGGAACATGATGCGCTGGATCTCCGGCTCCAGCGCCATCTCGATATAGGTCGTGCACTCGTCGACGAAGTGTTGCCAGCGGTTCGGCGCTCTCGATGCGACCTCATTCACCCGAGCCGCCATCTCGGCGTCGATTTCGGCGATGACCGCCTCCAGCAACCCCTTCTTGTCTCCGAAGTGATGATAGAGAGCGCCGCGCGTCAGCCCGGCCGACGCGGTGAAATCATCCATGGACGCCTCGGCGTAGCCGATGGTGCCGAAGGCCTGGCGGGCCGCGGCGATCAGCTTGGCGCGCGTCTCGGCGATCATCTCCTTGCGTGGTTTGTGCATTCCGGCTGGCCCTATTCACATACGTCTCGTATGCCAATTGACATACGCGACGTATGGTCTATCTAACACTCATACGCCTCGTATGTAATTGTCGAATTGTCCTTTGTCGAGGAACAGCATCATGCAGAACCCCTATTCGGAAATCTTTCGCGCCCCTGGCGCCAAGGGCTTTGCAACTGCCGGCTTCATGGCGCGCTTGCCGATCGCCATGGCTCCGATCGGCATCGTGGCGATGCTGTCGCAGACACACGGCGAGTACTGGCTGGCGGGCGCCGTTTCGGCGACATTCGCGCTGGCCAACGCTTTCCTGGCGCCGCAAATATCAAGGCTGGTGGACCGCTTTGGCCAGACCCCAATTGTCCTGCCCACCACCATCATCTCCGTGCTTGCTTTCCTCATGCTGATTGCAGCGGCCAATCAGGACTGGCCTATGTGGACGCTGTTCGTGTCCGCGCTGCTGGCGGCAGCCATGCCCAGCATGCCGGCAATGGTACGGGCGCGCTGGACCGAGATTTTCCGGGGCCGGCCTCAGATGAACACCGCGTTCGCCTTCGAATCGGCGGCGGACGAGTTGGTCTATATCGCCGGAGCATCCCTGTCGGTGGGCCTCAGTGCCGGCCTGTTCCCGGAGGCGGGCATGCTGGCGAGCACGTTGTTTCTCGCCGTCGGATCGATGGCCTTCATCCTGCAGCGCTCGACCGAGCCGAAAGTGCGACCGGTAGCCAATGGCTCCGGCGGTTCGGCGATCCGCCTGCGGCCGGTGCAGATCATCACCTTTGCCCTGATCTTCATCGGCGCGACGTTCGCCACGACCGAAGTGAGCACCGTGGCGATCACCAAGGAACTCGGCCAGCCGGGTGCCGCGAGCCTGGTCATCGGCGTCTATGCGCTGGGATCGTTCGCGCTGGGCATCGTCGTCGGCGCGTTCAACCTCAAGGCGCCGCTGCAACGCCAACTTGCCATTGCGGTCGCCCTGGTCGCGCTCGGCACCCTGCTGCCGCTCACCGCCGACAGCGTGCCGCTGCTGGCGCTGACCGTCTTCATCAGCGGCGTCGCGATCTCGCCTACCTTCATCACGGCGTTCGGCCTGATCGAACGACATGTGCCGGAAGCGATGCTGACCGAGGGGATCACCTGGGTGATGACAGGCATCGGCATCGGCATGGCGCTGGGGTCGTTCACCGCCGGTGCGGTGGTGGACGCGTTCGGCGCCCAGAACGGGTTCTGGGTTTCGGTGGCATCAGGCACCATTGCGCTGGTCACGGTACTATTTGGGCAGAGCAGCCTCGCCATCCACAATTGCGAGCTGGATGGATGCGAAGCGGCGGTCGTTCCTGCTGAATGATCCACGAAGCGCCCGGTTTGAACGGACCGGGCGCTATCATCACTGGCAGTTCAGATGATTTCGGTTTTGGCGATATGGATGCCAAACCCTTCGAGGCCGACATAGTGGCGTTCGCGCGAGGCGATCAAATTGATCGAGGAGATGCCGAGATCCTTGAGGATCTGAGCGCCGAGGCCGATTTCGCGCCATTCATTCTCGCGCCGGCGGGCCTCCTCATGATCCTCGCGCTCGCCGCTCGCCGGGCGCTTGCGCTCCTGGTGCGCGACACCGACGGAGCCCTCACGCAGATAGACGATGACGCCGCGCTTGCGCTCGCCCATTGCCTTCATGATGGCGTCCAGCCGGTGACTGGTGCCGAAGACGTCGGTCACCACATCCTCGGAATGCAGGCGCACAGGCACCTCTTCTCCATCGCGGATGTCGCCGAAGACAACGGCGACGTGGTGCATGGAATCCCAGGGCAGCGTGTAGGTGAAGACCTGCGCCTTGCCGCCGAGTGTGTCGATCTCCGAGCAGGCCACGCGTTCAACCAGCGTTTCCTTGCGCTGGCGATAAGCAATGAGATCGGCGACCGACACCTGCTTGAGACCATGCTCTACGGCAAAGGCCGCGACCTGCGGGCCGCGCTTGACGGTGCCGTCGTCATTGACCAGTTCCGAGATCACACCGATCGGCGGCAGGCCGGCGAGCTTGCACAGGTCGACCGCTGCTTCGGTATGGCCGGAGCGCATCAGCACGCCGCCCTCGCGCGAGATGAGCGGGAAGATATGGCCGGGGCGGACGAAATCGGAAGCGCCGACATTGCCGTTGGCGAGGTTGCGAACGGTCAACGTGCGGTCGTCAGCCGAAATGCCCGTCGTGGTGCCGTGCTTGAAATCGACGCTGACGGTGAAAGCGGTGGTGTGGGCCGAATCATTGTCGGCGACCATCGGCTGCAAATTGAGGCGCTTGGCCTCCTCGCGCGGCATCGGGGTGCAGACGATGCCGGAGGTGTTGCGCACGATGAAGGCCATCTTCTCCGGCGTGCAATGAACGGCGGCGACGATCAGGTCGCCCTCGTTCTCGCGCCCGTCATCGTCCATGACGACGACGATCTCGCCGCGTTCGAAGGCACGCAGGGCTTCGACGATCTTCTTCTGGTCGTAAGGCATGGAATGCTCGCTTCGCTCGCGGGAATAGGGAGTAGGCAATAGGGCAGTAGGTGAAAGAAAAAAAGGCCTACTGCCTATTCCCTACTGCCTACTCCCTTCCCCGTCTGTCCCCGATGGCGCAGATAATGATCGGCGATGGCGCAGGCAACCATGGCCTCGCCGATCGGCACGGCGCGGATGCCGACGCAGGGGTCGTGCCGGCCCTTGGTCATCACCTCGACGTCGTTGCCGTCCTTGTCGATCGACTTTCGCGGCGTCAGGATCGACGAGGTCGGCTTGACGGCGAAGCGCGCGACGATCGCCTGGCCGGTCGAGATGCCGCCGAGGATACCGCCGGCATTGTTGGACAGGAACACCGGTTTGCCGTCATTGCCCATGCGCATCTCGTCGGCATTCTTTTCGCCGGTGATGCGGGCGGCCTCGAAGCCGTTGCCGATCTCGACGCCCTTGACGGCGTTGATCGACATCAGGCCCGACGCGATGTCCTGGTCGAGCTTGGCATAGATCGGCGCGCCAAGGCCTGGCGGAACGCCGTCGGCGACGATCTCGATCACCGCGCCGACCGAGGAACCGGCCTTGCGGATGCCGTCGAGATACTGAGTGAAGACGGGAACGGAAGCCGGATCGGGCGTGAAGAACGGATTTTCCGCATCGCCGATGAAGTTCCAGTTCCAGTTGGCGCGATCAATGGACTTTTCGCCCATCGACACCAGCGCGCCGCGCACCACCATGCCGGGCACCACCTTGCGGGCGAGCGCGCCGGCCGCCACGCGCGCGGCCGTCTCGCGGGCCGAGGAGCGGCCGCCGCCACGGTAATCGCGTATGCCGTATTTGACGTCATAGGTGTAGTCGGCATGACCCGGCCGGTACTGGCGGGCGATTTCGCCATAGTCCTTCGAACGCTGATCGACATTTTCGATCAACATCGAGACCGGCGTGCCGGTGGTGATCATCGTCTCGCCGTCCTCGTCGAGGACGAAGCCCGACAGCACCTTCACCTCGTCGGGTTCGCGGCGCTGGGTGACGAAGCGCGACTGGCCCGGCCGGCGCTTGTCGAGTTCGGCCTGGATCTCCAGCCGGGTGAAGCGGATGCCGGGCGGACAGCCGTCCACCACACAGCCTAGTGCGGCGCCATGGCTTTCACCCCAGGTGGTGACACGGAAAAGATGGCCGAACGTGTTGTGAGACATGGAAAAGTGCCCTGATCGGCAGCCGAGCCGGTTGAAGCCTGCGTTCTATTGGCGTTTTCCACAGGGGTCAAACTGTGATCCGGCGGATTTAGTTTTGACACATTCGGTTGGTTTCTGCTCTGCTCCATTCGCCGTTGAGGATCCGCCGCCACCGTGCCGGCGCAATGACCAAAGAGGACGATGATGCGTACCCTGATTGGCGCTGTTGCCGCCACGCTGCTGCTTTCCACCGCCGCTTTCGCCGGCCAGACCGAAGGCCTGATCAAGAAGATCGACAAGGATGCGCTGACGCTGACGCTGGACGACGGCAAATCCTACAAGCTGAACGCCGAGACCGATCTCGACGCGCTGAAGCCGGGCATGGACATCGTCATCGCCTACGACGTGACCAATGGCGAAAACGTCGTCACCGATATGCAGCTGCCGGACAGCGACACGAACTAAGCGCGTCGCGTTTGAACGGGTTCAGGTGACCTAAAGCCACTCCAGGCTCTTGCCTTCGAGCTTGAGCACGCGATCCTGTGGTATCTCCAGGTTCGCTGCCTCGTCCTCCGCCATATCAAGCACGAAACGGAACAAGGTGCGCATGACGCCGCCATGCGTCACGCAGACAGTTTGCCGGTTCAGCGCATCGAACCAGGGTTTGACCCGCTCGAGCAGCATCCGGTAACTCTCGGCGCCTTCGCCCGGCGGCTGAAAGTTCCATTTGTCCAAAGCGCGCGTCCTACTCGCGCCGGGATATCGGGTCTCGAGTTCGGCGAAGGTGGATCCTTGCCAATCGCCGAAATTGACTTCGACGAGGCGGGGATCGGTCCGATAGGCATCCGGATCGAGTTGCATCGCGGCGCGGATACGTTCCATCGTTTCGCGCGTCCGCTTCATCGGACTGGCGACGAAATCGAAATTCTCCGGATCATGGACAAGTTCGGCCAGCCGAACGCCGTTTCCGGTCGCCTGTTCGCGGCCAAGAGCATTGAGATCGGTGTCGGCCTGCCCTTGCAGCCGGAACTCGGCGTTCCACGCGGTCTGGCCGTGGCGCACGATATAAACCAGCGGGTACATCAGATCTTCCGGTGGTCGGGCCTGGGCCTGGGCGGAGGGGATTAGTCCTTGACCGTCGAAATATCAGGCGCGTCGACCGCCTTCATGCCGACGACGTGATAGCCGGAATCGACGTGGTGCACTTCGCCGGTGACGCCACGCGACAGGTCTGACAGGAAATAGACGCCGGAATCGCCGACCTCTTCCTGGGTAACCGTCTGCTTCAGCGGCGAATTGTATTCGTTCCACTTCAGGATGTAGCGGAAGTCGCCGATGCCGGAAGCGGCCAGCGTCTTGATCGGGCCGGCGGAGATCGCGTTGACGCGGATCTTCTTGGAGCCGAGATCGACGGCCAGGTAGCGCACGCTGGCTTCGAGCGCGGCCTTGGCAACGCCCATGACGTTGTAGTGCGGCATCACCTTCTCGGCGCCGTAGTAGGTCAGCGTCAAAAGCGACCCGCCATCGGTCATCAGCGCCTCGGCGCGCTTGGCGATGGTGGTGAAGGAATAGACCGAAATGTCCATGGTGCGCAGGAAGTTGTCGCGCGTCGTCTCGACATAGCGGCCGGTCAGCTCGTCCTTGTCGGAAAAAGCGATGGCATGGACGAGGAAATCGAGCTTGCCCCCCCAATGCTTGGCGACATTGGCAAAAACCTCGTCGAGGCTCGCCGGATCGGTGACGTCGCAATGGCCGGCGACAAAGGCGCCCAGTTCCGTGGCCAACGGCTCGACGCGCTTCTTGAAGGCCTCGCCCTGATAGGTCAGCGCGATTTCCGCGCCGTGATCGACGCACGCCTTGGCGATGCCATAGGCGATCGACCTGTTGTTCGCGACGCCGAGAATAAGGCCGCGTTTGCCGGCCATCAGGCCCTGTCCACCCGCCATGTGCGTGCTCTCCGCAAGATCTTCTGCTTTGTGGAGTGCCTATCGCACAGGCACAAAGCCCCTTCAAGCGTTCAAACCGGACAGTTCGGGGGACAAAAGCCGTCGATCAGCCTTTTTGGCCGCGCAGCAGCGCTTCGAGCGCGCTGTCGCCGCTCTCCGGCAGCATGATGCGCACATGGACATAGAGATCGCCATGGCCGCCGGCTTTTTCCGGCAGGCCCCTGCCCTTGAGGCGCAGGACCTTGTCCGAGCTCGACCAGGCAGGAACGTTGACCGCGAGCCTGCCGGTCGGCGTCTCGACCGGCACCTTGGCGCCCAGTGCCGCGTCCGCCAGCGACACCGGCAGGTCGGCGTGCAGGTCGCGACCCTCTATCCGGTAACGCGGGTGCCTGCGGATATGGATCTTGACCAGCGCGTCGCCGGGCTGGCCCGGTCCCTGCTCGCCCTGCCCCTTCAGCCGGATGGTCTGGCCGTCCTCGACATAGGCCGGCAGCTTGACCGCCACCTTGCGGCCATCCGGGAACATCGCCGTCACCTTTTCGGCATTCGCCGCTTCCTCGATGGTGATGTCGAGCGTCACGTTCAGATCGGCAGCGGTCGCGGGCTGGCGGCGGTCGCCCATGCCGGCACCGCGCGCGCCCGAAAAGGCGTCGCCGAAAATCTGGCTGAAAATATCGCTGTTGCCGTCGAACGGATCGCCACCGGGGCGCCCCGACCGGAATTCGAATCGCGAGCCGCCGGCCCCCTGCTGTCGACGAAACCCGCCAAAGGGATCGCCACCGGCCGCGCCCTCGAAACCCTGGAAGCGCGGCTTGCCGTCGGCGTCGATCTCGCCGCGATCGAAGGCGGCACGGTTTTTCTCGTCGCCGACGATCTCATAGGCCTGGTTGGCCGCGGCAAAACGATCCTTCGCCTTGGGATCATTCGGATTCTGGTCCGGATGATGTTTCTTGGCGAGCTTCCGGTATGCCGATTTTATGTCCTTGGCCGATGCGTTCTTTGCAACGCCCAGCACCTCATACGGGTCGCGCATGCGTCCTGCCCTGGAAATGAGTTGAGTCCATACTTGCCTCCTATATGCGCTCGCATAGGAAGAAATTCCAGTGCCGGACCGTCATATCAAGGGCGGAAATCGAGGGCGGAAGCTAGAGCGGCTTGAAGCCCTGCATGCGCCAGCCACCGGCGCTGGCGAGGCACAATTCACCCTCGAACATCGCAACGCCGTCAAAGCTTTCGCGCGACGCCTTGAAGCGGCGGCAGGTCTGGCCGCTGTCCTTCAATTCGGCGAGCTCGGTAATGGAGCCGCGCGATCCGGTCCCGGCATTCGCCCATGGCACCGCCTGCCCGCCGAGCTGCTCGATGTCGGCGGAAGATACCGCATTGCCGATCGTCGTCTGGTCGGAGTTTCGATCCGAATCGACCGGCGCCGTGGAAGCAGACGTGCTGCTGGTCAGGATCGAGCGGTCGACCTCCGCCTTTTCCAGGCTGAAGCCACCCGCTCCACAGGCGGCCAGTGGCAGGCTGACGACCACGATCGCGGCTTTCGCGCTGGCCGAAGCGATAACGCTCCATTGCCTGCTGTCAAAAGCTTGCGCGATACGCGACAATCGGCAACCTCCCCCTGATCCGTGACAATTTGAGAAAAACTATGAGTGACACTGAGTTAACAAGCGGTGACTTTACCGAGGCCGGCGAACCGTTTCGCCTCTTTGCCGCATGGCTGGACGACGCCACGAAGAGCGAAATCAATGACGCCAACGGCGTGGCGCTGGCGACGGTCGATGCCGAAGGCATGCCGGATGTGCGGATGGTGCTGCTGAAGGGGTTCGATGAGGGCGGCTTTGCGTTCTACACGAATTTCGAGAGCGCCAAGGGCCAGGAGATTCTGGGCAGCATGAAGGCGGCGATGTGCTTCCACTGGAAATCGCTGCGCCGCCAGGTGCGCATTCGCGGTCCGGTGGAGATCGTCAGCGATGCCGAAGCCGACGCCTATTATGCGACGCGGCCGCGCGGCAGCCGTATCGGCGCCTGGGCCTCGAAACAATCGCGGCCGCTGGAAAGCCGGTTCGCGCTGGAGAAAGCCGTCGCCGAATACACGGCCCGTTACGCGATCGGCGAGATTCCACGCCCGAAACACTGGTCCGGCTTCCGCATCGTGCCGCAGACGATCGAGTTTTGGCACGACAGGCCGTTCCGGCTGCATGACCGGGTGGCTTTCTCGCGCAACGCCAAGGGCGGTTGGGACAAGACCCGGCTTTATCCCTGAGTTTGGGAATGGCGACGTCTTCACTGTTCTGGTGCAGGCTGCGTGGTGGCAACGAAGCTGAACGAGTTAGGTCCGCGCTTCACCCCACCCGGCCCTGCGGGCCGACCTCCCCATCGAGGGGAGGTAGAAGACCGAGCTATTTCTTCCTGGTCATGAACGCCGTGAGCGCGGCGCGCGCTTCATCCGATTTCAGCCGCTCGCGAAAATGTTCGCTCTCCTCGCCGATGCGGGCGACGAGGTCGTCGCGCGGGCCGCGCATCAGGTCGCGCGCGATCTTCAGCGCCTGCGGCGGCTTGGCGGCGATCTGGCCGGCGGCCGCAAGGACGGAGGCTTCCAGTGCCCCTTCCTCGACCACCTCATAGATCAAGCCGGCGGCCTTCGCGCGCTCGGCCGAAAAGCCCTCGCCAAGGCCAAGCAACGCGAAAGCGGCCTGCTGCCCCAGCACGCGCGGCGCCAAGAGGCTCGATCCCGCCTCCGGCACCAGGCCGAGGTCGACGAAAGGCGTCCTGAACACGGTGCGCGGCGTGGCGAAGGTCAGGTCGCAGTGCAGGTTGATCGTCGTGCCGATACCGACCGCGATGCCGTCGACGCCGGAGACGATCGGTTTTTCGACCCTGGCCAGCGCTATCAGGAAATCCCAGACTTCGGTGCCGCCATCGCCGCCGGTGGCCACCACCATGAAATCGGCAAGGTCGTTGCCGGAGGAGAAGGCGCCGGGCACCCCAAGGAACACATGGACGCGGATGGCCGGATCGGCATCGCCTTCGGCCAATGTTTGCGACATCTTGGCATACATGGCGCGCGTCAGTGCGTTCTTCTTGTCCGGGCGGTTCATGCGGATGATCTGGATAGCGCCCTGGCGCTCGACGAGGATGTGGTCTGTCACGGTTTTTCCTTGCTAGGCCTTGTGAACGTCAGGCGGAAATCAGCGCCTTGCCGGCAATGGCGAGACTTTCGGCACCGTCGATAACGCGCTCTTTCAGCGCGCGCGCCTCGCCAAGGAGATTTTCGGCGAAGAAGCGGCAAAGCGATATACGGCCCTGATCGGCCAGAGCGCCCCGCGCCAGGAAGGCGCCGCCGGCGGCCAACGAGATCAGCCTGAGATACGGCGTGGCACCCGCCAGCGCCTGCTCCGACCGGCCGTCCGTCGACAGTTCTTGCAGGAAGCGGGTCGCTTGCGTCAGGTCGTCGAGTGCCGCGTCGAGAGCATCGGCGGTGCGGCCGAACCCCTGTAGGTTGGAGGTGCGCACGGCACTGGCGACCACGGCCAGTTCGCCGATGAAGCCATGGACATGCTCGCCGCCGCCGAGCGGCAGCTTGCGGGCAACCAGATCGATCGCCTGGATGCCGTTGGTGCCCTCGTAGATCGGCGCTATGCGCGCGTCGCGATAAAGGGCAGCCGCGCCAGTCTCCTCGATGAAACCCATGCCGCCATGCACCTGGAGGCCGAGCGAGGCCACTTCGACGCCGACATCGGTCGAAAACGCCTTGGCCAGCGGCGTCAAAAGATTGGCGCGGTCGCGCCAATGCGCCGCCTCGTCGCCGGACGATACACGCGCCATGTCGATGGCGTGCGCGCAGGAATAGCTGATGGCGCGAGCGATCTGCGTCAGCGCCTTCATGGTCAGGAGATTGCGCTGCACGTCGGGGTGATGGACGATCGGCGCCATGCCGGCGCCGGCATAATCCGCCGCCTTGCCCTGGCGGCGCTCATTGGCATAGGCGATCGCCTTCTGGGTCGCGGCTTCGGCGACCGCCACGCCCTGCATGCCGACGCAAAGCCGCGCATTGTTCATCATGGTGAACATGCAGGCGAGGCCCTTGTTCTCCTCGCCGATCAGCCAGCCGATGGCACCCGGCTTGGCGCCCTGGAAGCCGTCGCCATAGATCATGGTGCAGGTCGGCGAGGCATGGATGCCGAGCTTGTGTTCGAGGCCGGAACAGAAGACGTCGTTGCGCGCGCCAAGCGAGCCGTCGTCGCCGACCAGGAATTTCGGCACCAGGAACAGCGAGATGCCGCGCGTTCCGGCAGGCGCGTCCGGCAGTCGCGCCAGCACCAGATGAATGATGTTGTCGGTGAAATCGTGCTCACCATAGGTGATGAAGATCTTCTGGCCGAAGATGCGGTATGTGCCGTCACCGGCCGGCTCCGCGCGGGCGCGCAAGGCGGCGAGGTCCGAACCGGCCTGGGGCTCGGTCAGGTTCATCGTGCCCATCCATTCGCCGGAGACGAGCTTTTCCAGATATTTCGCCTTGAGGTCTTCGGAGGCGTGCTTGTCGAGCGCTTCGACCGCGCCCATGGTCAGCGTCGGGCCGATGCCGAAAGCCATGGCGGCGGAGTTCCACATTTCGAGCGCTGCGACGCCAAGCATGGTCGGCAGCGCCTGGCCGCCATACGCTTCCGGCCCGGACAGCGCGTTCCAACCACTGTCGATCCAGCGGCGATAGAGTTCCTTCCAGCCGGGCGGGGTGATGACGGAAGCGTCCTTCAACACCGCACCGTGTTCGTCGCCGATCTTGTAAAGGGGAGCGACCTCCTCGGTGGCGAAACGGCCTGCCTCGCCGAGAACGGCGTCTACCAGATCCTCGCCGAGATCGCCGAACGTGCCGGCATCGAGCGCCGCCTTCATGCCGGCCACGTGCTTCAGCGTGAACGCGATATCCTCGACGGGTGCCCGATACATGCCGCGTTCCTCCTCACCTTCCGCCAACGGAACCCTATGGCTCGCGGAGCCGCAAAACCATCCGCCTTTGGACGGTCTTCCGCTTTCCTTTTTACGTAAACGTCAAATTTTGTCACGCGGATTTTGCAATCGTCCCGGCACGTATTAAATTCGATCGAAGCCGGATCAATTCGACCGGCGACAGACCAGAACCAGCCGACTGGAACCAATCCCATGCTCGCCAGACCCGACGCCTACCGTTGTATCGAATGCGGCCTGCCCTACCGGGCGGCGGGGTTTTCTTACTATCACGGCGACTTGGAAAACGGCGCCGCCTATTGGTCGGATCGCGGCATATTGTGCTCGCCGAAATGCTCGCTCGCCCACCACCGCAAACGCGCCGCCGAAGGTACGCTGCAGCAGGCGCCGGCGCCGGATCCTTTTGAATTCCAGCCATTCAGCCGGCGCTGACTTCCCGGCATTGGCCGGCATCTTCATAGAGAAGCATTTCCTTAACCATAGCGGTCCAGCATCTGTCTTTGATCCACGGGGATTCCCTGTTTTGAAAAGGACGGTGCGCCTCCTTCGCCGCACAGCGCTTCTCGCTCTTGCGGCGACGATGACGCTGTCGGCGGCGGCAAGGGCCTCGGATTTTTCCGAGCCGTGGAAGAATGCCGACCGCGCTTTGGTGGTCGATGCCTACGAATACAATTCCATCGACTGGGCGCAGCTTGCCACCGACAAACGCGTCGTCGCCTTCATCAACAAGGCGTCGGACGGCATGCCGCCGCCCTATTTCTGCTTTGGCAGCGACACCGAGGTGAAGCTCTGCAAGGCGTTGTGGAAGCGCCATGCGGTGACGCGCGAGCTGTTCCAGACGCGCCGGGTCGTGGCCAAGGCGCTCGGCTTGAAATGGGGCGCCTATCATCTTGCCCGCCCCGGCAATCCGGTCGAGCAGGCCAATAATTTCCTCGATTTCGCCGAACCCGCGCCCGACGATCTCATGGCTCTCGACATCGAGGGCAACGATCCCTCGCAATGGATGTCGCTCGACGATGCCGAGGAGTTCGTGCGCCAGGTGCACAGGCGCATCGGCCGTTTCCCGGTGCTCTACACCAACGGCAGGACCGCACAGTTCATCGCCGACAACCGTTACAAGTACCGGCTCTTGTCGCGGCTGCCGCTCTGGTACGCGCGCTACAAGCCTGACATCGACGTGCATTTTCCGATGGGCAACTGGCAGGGCTATGCACTCTGGCAATTTTCAGCGCAGGCCAATTGCGGCCATTTCCGCTGCCCCTACAGGGTCGCCGGCACGCCTGACAATATCGACGTCAACGTGGCGCCGACTGATGCCGCCACGCTGCGCCAGCAATGGCCTTTTGGCGGGCTGATCGACGTGCCGTCAGACTATCTCGCCAGCGTACCGGTGCCGCTGTCGCGCGAAGCAGCGTTGGCCGGCAAGACCACCCTCATCTATGCCGATGTCGCGACGCCGCCGACGTTCGAGGAACTGGTCGCAGTGCTCGGTACGCGCTGGTCAAGATTCCGCGGTGGTTTTCGCATGCCTGTCGTGAAGACCGTACCGCGACGGCCGAGCTTCGGCATCGTCCAATATGTTGCCTGGAAGCGGACCGAGCAGCGTTCACCCGCGCAACTCGATGCCGCCTTCGCCGCGGCCGACCCGGTCAGCACCGCTTCGACCAAAAGCGATCGCGGCCAGCGGTAGCGGCCGTCCACAATCCGAGCTTCAGTGCGCCTGTTCGCGCGCCACGGCCTGCCAGCCGATGTCGCGGCGGCAGAATCCGTCGGGCCAGTCGATGCGGTCGAGCGCGGCATAGGCCCGCGCCTGCGCCTCGCCGACGGTCGCGCCGGTCGCCGTGACATTGAGCACGCGGCCGCCATTGGCAACCAGTGCGCCGCCGTTGATGGCGGTGCCGGCATGGAAGATCTGGACGCCGTCAGCCGCCGCGTCCTCGACGCCGCGGATGACCGAGCCTTTTTCCGGCGTGCCGGGATAGCCCCGCGCCGCCATCACCACGGTGAGCGCCGCCTGGTCGCGCCAGCGCACGGAGGTGTGTGCCAGCTGGCCGTCGGTTGCCGCGTTGAGCAGCACCAGCAGGTCGTCCTTCAGCCGCATCATCAGCACCTGGCATTCCGGGTCGCCGAAGCGGGTGTTGTATTCGATCAGCTTCGGCCCCTTGTCCGTGATCATCAACCCGGCGAAAAGGATGCCGGCGAAGGGCGCGCCGAGATTGGCCATGCCGCGCATGGTCGGCTGGATGATCTCGCGCATGGTGCGCTCGACCGTTTCCGGCGTCATCACCGGGGCCGGCGAATAGGCCCCCATGCCGCCCGTATTGGGGCCGACGTCGCCGTCACCGACGCGCTTGTGGTCCTGCGCGGTGCCGAAGGGCAGCGCCGTGGTGCCGTCGCAGAGGCAGAAGAAGCTCGCCTCCTCGCCGGTCATGAATTCCTCGATCACCACTTCGGCGCCTGCGGCGCCGAAGGAACCGTCGAAGCAGGAATCGAGTGCCGCCCGTGCCTCGTCCAGCGTCATGGCGACGGTGACACCCTTGCCGGCGGCAAGCCCATCGGCCTTGATGACGATCGGCGCGCCCGTTTTCTCGACATAGGCTTTCGCGGAGGCCAGATCGCCGAAGCGGCCGTAGGCCGCGGTCGGGATGTTGTACCTGGCGCAGAGATCCTTGGTGAAACCCTTGGAGCCTTCCAGCCGCGCGGCAGCCTTGGAAGGCCCGAAGACGCGGATGTTTTCGGCGCGCAGATCGTCCGCGATACCGGCGACGAGCGGCCCTTCCGGACCGACCACGACGAGGTCGATTTTTTTCTCCCGACAGAAGACGGCGATGGCGGCATGATCGGTGATGTCAAGCTTAGCCAGCTCGGCCTCGCTGCCGATGCCCGGATTGCCGGGGGCCGCGTAGAGCTTGGTCAGCAGCGGCGACGCCGCGATCTTCCAGGCCAGCGCATGTTCGCGGCCGCCGGAGCCCAGAAGAAGAACGTTCATGGCCACCTCTTGATGCCGAAATTCTGCTCTGGCGGCCACCTGGCGGCGTTTTCTGCGCTTCCGTTGCTCACGGACCAAATGTCCGCTCCGCTACGGTTCTCGAAACCACCACCATATGACTCGCCAGAGCGAATTTCGAAACAGTCTCTTGGAGCACCCGCTATTGCTCTCTGGGCTACGGGTCAAGGCATCAGGGTATTTTGATCCGATTTGCGCACGGGAACGTTATCCCCTGCCGAATATGGGCGCCGAATTCCGACGCCCATATTCTGGCCCGCTCAGCCAGGGAAAACGACCGGAAACCAGTCTTCGCGCAATTTCTGGCCTGGCTGCATGCCATGGCCATGATAGGGAGGCGAGGTGCGGCCCGGCCGCTCGACATAATGGGCATCGTCACCGACCCAGCGCAGCGAGAGTGCCCGGCGCCGTGCCGCGGTCAGGTTGCCGCGCGCGCCATGCGCGGTCCGGAAGTCGAACAGGATGGCATCGCCCGGCTCCATCTCCCATTCGAGCACCTTCATCGACGGATCCTTGTCGGGATCGGGAACCGGCAGGTAGTCGCCCTCGCTGGCGTAGAAATTGCTGTCGTCGAGCCAGCGCACCGGCAGGATCATCTTGTCCCATTTGTGCGAGCCGGCGATCAGACGCAGCGTCGCCTCCTTCACCGGGTCGATGGGGATCCAGAAGCTGACCGTCTGCTGGCCATCGACGAAGTAGTAGGGGATGTCCTGATGCCAGGGCGTCGGCTTCTGCGTGCCGGGTTCCTTGACCAGAACATGGTCATGGAAGAATTGCGCGGTGCGCGACTGCATCACCGCCGCCGCCAGTTGGGCGGCGGGCGATTGCCGCACCAGCTCGACGAATTCGGGGATGCGTTCCCAGTTGCAATAATCGTCGAAGAAACTGCCGCGGCCATTGGCGATATCAGACGCGGTGGCGCTGCGGTTCCCCATGTTGCGCTCGATGCCGGCGGCGATCGTATCGACCCAGCCCTTGAAGGCGCCGCGGATGCAAACCGCGCCGTCGCGCTGATAGTCGGCAATCATCTCCGCATCGATCAGGCCGGTGTCGATTGAGCGGGCGGCAGTCTGGGAAGCCATGGTGTCCTCCTTTCAGGATCGAGACGACTATCGCAGCCCTCCTTCATTCGGTAAAATAATAACTTCTCATCTGACACATAGGTCTGAACTATGAGTCCTACTCTGACGCAATTGCGCTATCTGGTCGCCGTCGCCCGCCACGGCAGTGTCACAGGCGCGGCCAAAGCGCTGAACATTTCGCAACCGTCGATTTCGGTCGCGATCGACGCCGTGGAAAAGGATTTCGGGCAGAAACTGTTCGTGCGCCAGCGCGGAAGCGGCGTTTCGCTGACCTCCTTCGGCCGCACCGTGGCGGTCAAGGCAAAACAGGTCCTTGCCGAGACCGACGAGCTGATGAGCCTGGGTGCGGACAACTCGGCCGTCGGCGGAGAGCTGGTGCTTGGATGTTTCGAGGATCTGGCGCCGTTCTTCGCACCTGCGCTGATCCGTGCTTTTTCCGAACGCCATCCGGCGGTGAAAATCGTCGTTCGCGACGAGACCTTCGAGACGCTGGGGCGGAGACTCGGCGACGCCGCCATCGATCTCGGTCTCACCTATGATCTGAGCCTGCCGACCCACTTCGCCCGCGTCCTGCTGCACGAACTTCGCCCGCACGCGCTGTTGCCGGCGGGCCATGCCCTGGCGGACCAACCATCGGTCAGCCTGGCGGATCTCGCCGTCTACCCGCTGATCACGACGGATCAGCCGCACAGCTGGCAGCACATGCTCGATCTGTTCCGCGGCCGGGGTCTCTCGCCGGTCGCCGACAAGGCGACGAGTTCGTTCGAACTCCAGCGCAGCATGGTGGCGAACGGCTTCGGGGTCGCGGTCAGCTACACCCGCCCGCATGGCGACCGCAGCTATGACGGGCTGCCGCTGATCTGCAGGCCGTTGTCGGATCCGCTGCCCATGCAACGGATCATTCTCACCTATGACACGCATCAGCGGGTTTCGAACGCAGCGCTGGCATTCGTCGACGTGGCGAAAGCCTGGTTCTCCACACGCGACATCTTCACCGCCTGACGGGCGGACCGTCGTCGACCGACTGCTTGCCGCTTGACGGTTTCCACGGCTGCTGCCACTCCATGCGCATGGAACCTATCCAATCGAAAGTGGCCCAGGGCCGTGTCGCCGATGCGCCGAACGGCCATTGGGTCTACCGCGTGCTGCCGCGCTCGGTTTGGCCCTATGCGCAGCTTGCGAGATGGGACAGGCCGATCGGCTGGCAATTGCTTTTGTGGCCATGCTGGTGGTCGGCAGCGCTTGCGGCGAGCGCCTATCCGCGCCCCGGCGACCCGCTGCTCTCGCTTCTGCCGGCCCCCCTGTATCTCGTGTTGTTCCTCATCGGCGCCATCGCCATGCGTGGCGCCGGCTGCACCTACAACGACCTTGTCGACGAGGGCATCGACAACCAGGTCGAACGCACCCGCTCGCGTCCGCTGCCCTCGGGCCAGACGACGCGCCGGCGGGCCTGGCTGTTTCTTGTCCTGCAAGCCCTGGCCGGCCTTGCGGTGCTCATGCAGTTCAACAGCTTCGCCATTCTGCTCGGCGTCTGTTCGCTGGCGATCGTTGCCGTCTATCCATTCATGAAGCGGATAACCAACTGGCCGCAACTGTTTCTCGGCCTTGCCTTTTCCTGGGGCGCGCTGATGGGATGGGCGGTCGAGTTCGGCGATCTCGATGGCCCCGCCATCATGCTTTATATCGGCTCGATCCTGTGGGTGATCGGCTACGACACGATCTATGCGCATCAGGACAAGGAAGACGACGCCATTGTCGGCGTGCGCTCGACGGCACGGCTGTTCGGCGACAACACCAAGGCGTGGCTGGCAGGACTTTATGGCGGCACGCTGATCTGCTTCGCCATCGCCTTCGCGTCGGCGCAAGCCCCGGTGGTGGCGCTGGCCGGGTTGATCGCCGCCGGCGCGCACATGGCCCGTCAGATCACGGTTCTAGACATCGACAATCCGGACCAATGCCTGCGGCTGTTCCGCTCGAACAACCAGGTCGGCTGGCTGATCTTCCTCGGCTTGATCGGCGGCGCGCTATGGGTGGCGCTGAAGCCGCTGGTGTAGTCTTCCTTCTCCCCGTCACTATACGGGGAGAAGGTGGCGGCAGCCGGATGAGGGGCAGCGCCAACCTTGAAGGCGAGGCGAGAGGTTCAGCGCGACACAACGCACACTCAACCAAGTCTTGAGGTGGTAGCCAAACACTTAGGTCAGCGCTGCCCCTCATCGCCCTGCCGGGCACTTCTCCCCGTATAGTGACGGGGAGAAGAAGCTAATCCCTTGAAATGATCTCCTGGCCGTCGATGACCAGCCTGAGACCGAGGTCGCCGGCCCGGCGGCGGGCGAGGAAGCGCGGACGGCGCATGGTCGAAACGCGGCCCTTGCGGCGATCCTGCGGCGGCAGCGTCTTGATGGCGGCGCCGAGAGATTCTTCCAAAGTGCGGGCGATGCCGTCCGATTCGATCAACAGCATCGGCAGGCGGTAGGCGTCGGCCCAGGCGCGCCAGTCGGCGGCGACATCTTCAAGATCGTCGGCCACCAGCAGCGGGACCGACAGCATGGGGTCGTTGTGCAGGAGTTCCAGGGTCACCGTGACATTGCCGTCCGGATCCTCCATTGCGCGGGCGGCAACGCCGCGGAACGCATTGGCGGGCAGAGCGATGATCGCCGGCACGCCGCTCATCTCGAGCAGGCGGCGGATCACGGCGCCGCGATGGTCGATGGTGAAAGTCACGTCGCCATAATCGTCGCGCGTGGCGTAGCTGACCATCTGGGGCAGTCGGAATGGGTCGAGGCGCATGTTGCGTCCCGCCCAGACTGGCTTAAGTCCGGTGTTCATAGAGTGCCTTCCTGTCTGTCTCCTGAGAGCCGGTGTCCGGTTCTCTCCGGGCCAGTTTTCCCGGCCTCGTTATGGGGAAACATTAGCGCTGGCTCCTTACCGCCGCGCTTAAGAAAGTCGGTTAAATTTTGCTGATCTCAGGGATGGTTATCGGAATGCCACCAGCCAGAAGATGTAGAAAGGATCAGATAACCTTACCCGGATTCATGATGCCGGCCGGATCGAAGGCAGCCTTCACCCGGCGCATCAGATCGATCGCCATCGGCGGCGCGGTGGCGATCAGTTCGTCGCGCTTCAACTGGCCGATGCCGTGCTCGGCGGAGATGGAGCCATGGAAGGAGCGGACGACATCGTGCACGGCCTTGTTCATGGCGTGGTAGAGGCCGAGGAAAGCCTCGTCCTCGGCGTCCTCCGGCCGCGAGATGTTGTAGTGCAAATTGCCGTCGCCCATGTGGCCGAAACAGACGACCCGCGCGGCGGGGCTGACTGAAGCGACAGCACCGGCGGCTTTGCCGATGAATTCGGGGATCGACGATATCGGCACGGAAATGTCGTGCTTGATCGAGGCTCCTTCGGGCTTCTGGCTCTCGGGCAGTACCTCGCGGAAATTCCAGAAGGCATCGGCCTGGGCGAGGCTTGCCGCGATCACCGCGTCGCCGACGATGCCCTGCTCCAGAGCGGCCGACAGCACCTCCTCGACAAGCGCCTTGCCGTCTTCTTCCGAACGGCCCGAGGACACCTGCATCAGCACATACCAGGGCCAGTCCTCGGCCAGCGGCCGGGTCACGCCTTGCGCATGCTTCAAAGTGAAGTCGTACGGCCGTTTGCCGATCAGTTCGAAGGCGGTGAGCGAAGCGCCGGCGCGGTCCATGGCCAAGCCGAACAGGGAGAGCGCGGCCTCTGGCGACGACAGGCCGGCAAAGGCCACTTCGCGCCCCTTCGGCTTCGGGAACAACTTGAGCACGGCGGCGGTGATGACACCGAGCGTGCCTTCGGCGCCGACGAACAGGTCCTTCAAATCGTAGCCGGTGTTGTCCTTCTTCAGCTTGCGCAGATCGTCGAACACCTCGCCGGTAGGCAGCACCACTTCGACGCCGAGACAGAGTTCGCGCGCATTGCCGTAAGCTAGCACCCCGGTGCCGCCGGCATTGGACGAGAGGTTGCCGCCGAGCTGGCAGGAGCCTTGCGCGGCCAGCGACAACGGAAACAGCCGGCCGGCGGCATCGGCCGCTTCCTGCAGCGTCTGCAGGATGACGCCGGCTTCGACCGTCACCGTGTTGGACAGGAGGTCGATCTCGCGAATGCGGTTCAGCCGTGACAGCGACAGGATGATCTCGCGGCCGGACCTGTCCGGCACCTGGGCGCCGACAAGCCCGGTGTTGCCGCTCTGCGGCACGACCGGCGTTCCCGTCTCTGTCGCCAGCCGCATGATCCGGCTGACTTCGTCGACGCTGCCCGGCCGCAGCACCAGTGACGTCGCGCCGTGCCAAAGCCCACGCCGTTCGACGAGGAAAGGCGCAATGTCCCGCACGTCGCGCAGCGCATATTTATCGCCGACGATCGCCGCGAAGCGATCGATGAGAGCGGGATCGAGTGTCTGTGAAATTTCGGTCATGTGGGAAAACTATGTCGTGGGCTGTGTGTTGTCACGAGGGGCGGCGGCGCGTGAAAGCCGATCGTTGATGGCTTCGCCCAGCCCATCGAAGGGTATCGGCTCGACGGCGATGGTCCGCGCGCCGCTGCGGTCGAGATCCTGCATATAGGCGAAGAGATTGGTCGCCGCTTCGCGCAGGTCGCCCGTGTCGGACAAATTGCGGAAGGCGGCGGCGCGTTGCCAGCCGGCGGCCCGCCGGTTGCCGAAAGCCAGCAAGGCTTCGCCGTCGCCGACCGTGCCGGCATTGAGCCGCACTGCGGCCCCTGGCGCATAGTGCGAGGCAAGCATGCCGGGCGCTTCGACGCCGGCGCCGCCACCGCGCAACAGCTCCATGCCGACGGCCGCCTCGATGTCCTCGGCGGCAATGCCGCCGGGCCGGAGCAGCCGCAATCGTCCCGCCTCGGCCTTGACTATGGTCGATTCCAGCCCGACCGGCGTCGCGCCGCCGTCGACCACCAGCCTGATGCGTGCGCCGAGATCGGCCGCCACCGCTTGCGCCGTCGTCGCGCTGATCTTGCCGGATGAATTGGCGCTGGGTGCGGCAAGCGGCCGGCCGAGACGGGCGATGAGGTCGCCGCCAAAGCCCCTAGGCATGCGCAGGGCGATCGTATCGAGCCCGGCGGTGACCAGCGGATGAATGCCGTTGCCGGGCCGCTGCGGCAACACCAGGGTCAGCGGGCCCGGCCAGAACGCAATCGCCAGTTTCTTCGACAGCGGATCGAACAGGGCGATGCGTTCGGCCATCGCCATGTCGGCGACATGGGCGATCAGCGGATTGAAACGCGGCCGTCCCTTGGCCTCGAAGATGCGCGCCACGCCGATGCCGTTCGTGGCGTCGCCAGCAAGCCCGTAGACCGTTTCCGTGGGGATGGCGACGACATCGCCGCCCTGGAGCAGTGCCAGCGCCCGCTCCAACGCCTCGCCGGCGCCAACTATCTCAGCCACTCTCGTCACCTCGCAGATGCCGGCTGCGTAGTACGATGGCGGCTGTTGAGCAAGCCGGGCCGAGAACGGCCTTGGCGATTTATCAATCCCTAAAATGCTATGTTTCCGCGAAAGCCGGTATCAATTCCAGTCCGCTATCATCGCGGCCAGGGCAAAAGGGAAGCGATATCAGTGTCTGTGCGTATCGTACTGGGGATCACCCTGGCGGCTTTGACATGCGGGGCTCAGGCCTCTTCGCTGGTTTTTCCCGGCGCGCCGGCCTCGACGCCCTCCGTCATCATGATGGCAGCCGACGCCAAGGCGAGCGACGTGGTGTCCGTGGTTGCGCTCGGCGAGCCCGATGTCACCTATGAAAAGGTGGCCGCGATCCCGAACGCGCCTGAAGCCCGGCATGGTTTCATGCGGAACCCGATGATCATTCGTGGCGGCGTCGTCGGCGACGCCTTCTCGGCACCGATGCAAGCAACGGCGCCGGCCGCGGCGACCGCACCTGCTGCTGCGCCTGCAAGCGCGACCGCGTCGGCCGCGCCCGCGCCGGACACGCAAAAGAAACCCGCCGCGCCTGCAGCCGCATCGATGCCCGCCCCCGGGGTAGGCAAGGTCAAGTAGCGGCCGCCCGCCAGTCAACCGGCAGCTTGACGGCGCGCCGGCGCCCTGCGCACCATCGCCGCGCGAATTCGTCCTGGCATATTTCGCCGGTCGACGTTGCCGCATGAATTTAGTCAAGCGGCGCGGGATTCATCTTCAAAGGGGGTTGATCATGAGAAAATCCAAAACCGTCACCATGGCCGGGCTTCTGCTGGCGTCGCTGCTCGGCGCCAATGCAGCGCAAGCCGATGACATGCTGGGGTCCTATGTCGCGCGTATTTCCGACCGCGACCACCAGGCGAGCGATGGCTATGCGCTGGACGGCGCGGCACAGATGGTGCGGCAGGATCGCGCCAACTGGCACAAGTTCCATCGCCGCGACCGCGACGACGAGGCTGACGGCTGGTTCAGGACCAACGACCAGCGCGCTGATCTGCAGCGCATGCTGGAGCGCCCGGGCGCGATGAGTTCCTCGACCAGGCGGGCTATCGTCAATGGCGAGCCGCTGATCCAGGTCGACGTCTACGAAAACAGCGTACGCGTCAGCATCCTGGAAGACTGATAAGTCAGTTGCCGGGAACAGAAAGGGCGACGCTGATGCGCCGCCCTTTCTTGTCGACAGAACCGGACTGAAATCTCAGGCCGCTTCTTCCTTGTCGTCGTCTTCTTCGGATTCGCCATCTTCGGATTCTTCTTCGTCCTCGTCGTCGTCGCCCGAGAGCGTGGCGGCGTCTTCGTCGGACTCTTTGCCGTCTTCGTCATCGCCTTCTTCGTCGTCATCCGACAGATCGGCGGCCTCGACCGTGGCGGCGGCGGCATGATCGAGGGCGGTTTCGGAAGCGGATTCGATCGCCTCGGCGGCGGCCGGGGTTTCTTCTGTCACTTCGATTTCGTGATCGGAATTCATGGAAGCCTCCGTGGGGTTGGGGAACATGTCCCTTTTGCCACGGAGAGATCATCGCCGTATGACTGTAAGCCGGCTCGAACGGCCGGCGGCAAAGAAAATTTTCTTCGCCTCAGCCGGCGATCTTCGAGAAATCCGCGACCTGACCGGTGGCCGAACGGATGCGGGCGAGTAGCGCCAGGCGGTTGGCGCGCACGGCCAGATTCTCATCATTCACGAGAACATGCTCGAAGAATGAATCAACCGGTTCACGCAACGCGCTAAGCGCCAGCATGGCGGCGGAAAAGTCTTCGTTTTGAATCGCTTCGCCGGCTTGCTTCTCGGCCTGATTCACCGCCGCAAACAGCGAGTTCTCGGCATCCTGCCGGAACAACGCCGGCTCAACGGTTTGCGCGATCGCGGTTTTCTTCTTCTCCTCGGCAGCCAGAATGTTGGCCGCACGCTTGGTGCCGGCGAGCAGATTTTTGCCGTCCTCGGTATCGAGGAAGGAGCCCAGCGCTTCGACCCTGCGTACGATCTGCAGGAGGTCGTCGGACCGCGGGGTAATGACGGCGTCGATCAGATCGTGGCGTGCGCCCTGGTCGCGGAGGTAGACCTTGAGGCGGTCGTGGAAGAAGGACAAAAGATCGGCGATCAATGGCGACAGCGACGCTTCAAGCTCCATCAGACGCTGGCCGTCAAAGAACTCCCGCTCCTGATCGGCGGAGCCAAAAGTTTCCGAACTTGGCTTGGCCAGTCCACCTTTCAACAGGTTGGAAATCAAGCCTGCTTCCGACAACAGCTGGCTTGCGCCCTTGTAGTCGCGAATGCTGGAATCGAGCATCGCGACGACGCCACGGCTCTCCGTTCCCTCGCCTTTTTGTTCATATACGGCGAGGGCCGAAGAGACCGCGGCCGCGATGGCGATGCCCAGCGAAAGCTTGAGCTTGTTTTCCAATATGACCCTGACCATGCCCAGCGCCGCTCGACGCAGCGCATACGGATCCTTCGATCCTGTCGGCTTTTCGTCGATGGCCCAGAAGCCGACGAGCGTATCCAGCTTGTCGGCAAGTGCCACGGTGACCGACACCGGATCGCTCGGCACGTAATCGGACGGGCCCTGCGGCTTGTAATGTTCCTCGATGGCCGCTGCCACGGACGGATGTTCGCCCTGGAGCAGCGCATATTTGCGGCCCATGGCGCCCTGGAGTTCGGGGAACTCGCCGACGACTTCGGTGGTCAGATCTGCCTTTGCGAGAATGGCGGCGCGGCTCGCCAGCGCGGGGTCAGCGCCGACGATCGGCGCCAATTGCTCCGCCAATCGCTTGATCCGCTCCGCGCGCTCGCCCTGCGTGCCGAGCTTGGCGTGGAACGTCACATCGAGATGATCGAGGCGGGCCATGCGCTGGTCGAGCGGCTTCTTGAGATCGAGCCCGAACTTTTCGGCCGATGCCTCGAGCTGACCAAGGTCAGGCAGATCGCCCTGGTCGGTCGTCCAGAAATAGAGCGCGTCGGAGAGGCGCGCGCGCACCACCTTGCCGTTGCCGTGGGCGATCTCCTTGCCGCCGTCCGTGGCCTCGATGTTGGCGGTAAGGATGAAGCGGTTGGAAAGTGTCTCGCCTTCGCCTTGCGGCCGCGTGACAAAGCACTTCTGGTTGGCGCGGATGGTCAGCCGGATGACTTCGGCGGGGATGGCGAGGAACGCCTCTTCGAACTCGCCCATCAGCACGACCGGCCATTCGACCAGCCCCGACACCTCCTCCAGCAAGCCCTCGTCTTCGACCAGGTCGAGCCCGTTGGCGAAAGCGAGGTTGCGGGCATCGGCGAGAATGATCTCCTTGCGGCGATCGGCGTCGAGCACGACCTTCGCCGCCTCCAGCTTGCTCACATAGTCGTCGAAGCGACGCACAGTGATTTCGCCGGGCGCAAGAAAACGGTGCCCGTAAGTGACGTTGCAGGAGCGGATGCCGTCGATCTCGAAATCGACCACCACCGGCTCCTCGGTTTCCGGTCCGAAGGTGCACAGGATCGATTGCAGCGGCCGCACCCAGCGCAATGAGCCCGGTTTCGCGGAGGCCGGCCCCCAGCGCATCGATTTCGGCCAGGGGAAATTGCGGATGATACCGGGCACCAGTTCGGCGATGATCTGTTCGGCAGCCCTGCCTGGCTTTGAGATGTGGGCGACATAGAAGTCGCCCTTCTTCGGGTCGGAATGGACATGCGCCTCGGCGATCGAAGACAGCCCGGCCTTACGCAGGAAACCCTGGACCGCCTGCTCCGGCGCCGTCGTGGACGGACCCTTGATCTCTTCGCTTATATCCTTCGAGCGCGCGGTCAGCCCCCTGACATCGAGCGTCAGCCGCCGCGGCGTCCAGTACTCGCGCGCCGCCTCGTAGGTCAGACCCGCTTCGACCAGACCGTCGGTCAGCATTTTCTTCAGATCACCCGCCGCCTTGCGCTGCATGCGCGCGGGAATTTCCTCGGAGCGAAGTTCTAGAAGCAGGTCGGGCATCGGTAGCTCCTCACCCTCCCCTCGATGGGGAGGGTCGGCGCGTCAGCGCCGGGGTGGGGTGGCGGCATCTCAGGATCGAGCGCCTTCGGCGTCTCGCGGGCCAAGGTGTGATTTTCGTTCTTCCACCGCCGCATAGATCGTATCGAGCACGGAATCCAGTTCGTTTTCATGGTTCCAGAATCGGACGACGCGATAACCCTGGCTCCCGAACCATTTGTTCGACGTTCGTCGTGGCGTTGTTGGCCGTCGAAACTATGGTGGGCGCCGTCCACCTCGATGATCAGTTTCAGCCGGTGTGAGATGAAGTCGGGGAAGTAAATCCCGACTGACGCCTGCCTGCGGAAATGAGTGCCTTCAACTGGAATGCGCCAGAGATGTCGCCACAAGATGCGCTCCTCGTCGGTCATTGCCGCACGAAGCCGTTGGGCGGACTGCAGCTTGAACCGATCGAGCTTCGGCATGAGAAATCGCGCTATTACCCCCACCCGCCGCTTCGCGGCGACCTCCCCCATCAAGGGGGAGGTAAAAGGGCATAGCAACTCGGCTGGCCGCTGTCACCCCTGCGGAAATTTTGGCAGTCCTGTCGGGACGAGGCGGCCCCACTCGTCCTTGAGTCAAAGATCTCCATGAACCGAACGCAGCGCTGAAGCGACCTACGCTCAGGCAGGAAACTATTGGCTGAACGACCATGAAAACGGTATCCAGACTTCTGCAGATCCTCGCGCTCAGCGCCTGCTTCACCGCGCAGGCCCACGGCGCCTTCTCGATGCCAGGTGTGCGGCAGGCGCTGCGGACCATGGCTGGCGCCAGCAGCCAGATCCTGTTGCCGATCGAAATGATGACAGGCGTCTGAAACCAGAGCGGTTCCAGGAATTTTCTTTAGGCCGCCAATCCACCCGCCCGCGTCTTCAAAAACGCCTCGCCGCAGGCCTTCGCCAGATTGCGCACGCGCAGGATGTAGCTCTGCCGCTCGGTGACGGAGATCACGCCACGTGCGTCGAGCAGGTTGAAGACATGGCTGGCCTTGATGCACTGGTCGTAGGCGGGGAAGACCATCCTGTGCATCGGCAAATTGTCGTTCGATGCCGGCGCACCGGCGTCGAGCAACGCCTTGCACTCAGCCTCGGCGTCCTCGAAATGCCTGAGCAGCATCGCCGTGTTGGCGTATTCGAAATTGTAACGCGAATATTCCTGCTCGGCCTGCAGGAAGACGTCGCCATAGGTAACCTTTTCAGCGCCCTCACGGCCGTTGAAATTGAGGTCGTAGATGTTGTCCACGCCCTGCACATACATGGCCAGCCGTTCCAGCCCGTAGGTCAGTTCGCCCGCCACCGGCGCGCATTCGATGCCGCAGACCTGCTGGAAATAGGTGAACTGCGAGACCTCCATGCCATCGCACCAGCATTCCCAGCCAAGCCCCCAGGCACCCAGGGTCGGGCTTTCCCAGTCGTCCTCGACGAAGCGGATGTCATGTAGCAACGGGTCGACGCCGATCGCGGCGAGCGAGCCGAGGTAGAGCTCCTGCAGGTTCGGCGGGTTCGGCTTCAGGATAACCTGATACTGGTAATAATGCTGCAGCCGGTTCGGGTTCTCGCCATAGCGGCCATCCTTGGGACGGCGCGAGGGCTGGACGTAGGCGGCATTCCAGCCCCGGGGGCCGAGCGCGCGCAGCGTCGTTGCCGGGTGAAACGTACCGGCGCCGACCTCCATGTCATAGGGCTGGAGGATGACGCAACCATAGGCCGCCCAGTAATTGTGCAAGGTCAGGATCAGCCCCTGGAAAGAGCGGCTGGGATGCATATGGGCAGGCATTTCGATCGTCACGGGTGGCCTCGACAGCAAAGGCTAGCTTAGCGCCACGTCCTAGAGACACGGCGGCGAAGCGTCAAGCAAGGCGCATCGAGGCTGGGTTGTCTTGGACGTACCGCGCGATGTTGAAAACTTTGCCGGGGCTGGCCCATTGTCGGCGTCGAGAACCTGCGATCTGTTCGACCCCTTACATGAACGACAGGTGCCAGCCATGCCCAGTTCCATCATAGTCCGCCCGGTCACGCGACAGGACTACGACCAATGGCTGCCGCTTTGGGACGGCTACAACGCATTCTACGGCCGCGCGGGTGAGACGGCGCTGTCGGGCGAGATCACAGCGATGACATGGTCGCGCTTCTTCGATGCCTATGAGCCCGTCCATGCGCTGGTTGCCGAAAGCGACGGGCAGCTTCTTGGCCTCGTGCATTATCTTTTTCACCGCAGCACCACGGCGATCGCACCGAACTGCTATCTGCAGGACCTTTTCACCACGGAGGCCTCGCGGGGAAAAGGCATCGGCCGGGCCCTGATCGAAGGCGTTTATGAGCGCGCCCAGGCCGCCGGCTCGGGTCGGGTATACTGGCTGACGCATGAGACCAACCACACGGCGATTAAGCTCTACGACAAGGTTGGCGAGCGCTCCGGGTTCGTCGTCTACAGGAAGCTGTTTTAAAGCGCGTCACTGCAAACGAAAAAGGGCTCCAAAATCGGAGCCCTTTCGCAATCAAGATAGCCGATATCACCCTTTCGGGGCGGGAACCGGCTCGGGCTTCACCTTCGGGGTTTCCTGCGCCGTGTTGGATTCGATCGGCGGCAGGCCCTTCATCAGCTTCTGCTGCAAGGTGGCCAGCACATCCGGGTCCGGCTTCAGGTCGCGAGCCTGGTTCCACTGGAAGGTGGCTTCCAGCTTGCGGCCGACGCGCCAGTAGGCGTCGCCCAAATGGTCGTTGAGAACCGGATCTTCCGGCTTCAGCGACACGGCGCGTTCCATCTCGCGCACCGCGTCATCGAACCTGCCGAGGCGGAAATAGGCCCAGCCTAGCGAATCGACGATGTAACCGTCACTCGGCCTCAGATCGACGGCCTTCTGGATCATCGCCAGGCCTTCCTTGAGGTTGGTGTTCATGTCGACCCAGGAATAGCCGAGATAGTTCAGAACCTGCGGCTGGTCCGGTTGCAATTCCAGCGCCTTGCGGAAATTCGGCTCGGCTTTCGGCCATTCCTTCAGGCGCTCATAGGCGATGCCGCGCTGGTAGAAGATGTTCCAGTTGGCCGCGGTCGGCGTCTTCAGCGCGTCGACGGCCTTGTCGTAGATGTTGGCGGCCGAGCGGAAATCCTCCTTCGAGGAATAGACCCCACCGAGTGCCAGATAGGCGCGCATGTCGTTGGGATGGGCATCGACGAAAGCCTTGAGGTGCGTGATCGCCTCGTCATGACGATCGAGATCGGCAAGGTTGAGGCCAAGCTGCAGGTCCGAAAGCTGCTTCAGCGGCGAAGAATCGGGGATGCGCCGATAGAGCGCGATGGCGCCCTCGCCGTCCTTCAACTGTTCGGCGACGGCGGCGAGCTGCACCAGAGCCGCGTCGCTGTCAGGTCTCAGAGCCAGGGCATATTGCAAATAGAGGCGCACGAACGGCTCACCGCCGCCACGGTTGAGTGCGGTGGCGAGATCGAGCAGGATTTCGGAAGCACCGTCGGACGGGCCGGAAACGAAGGGGTCAATCTTGTCACCCTTGGCGATCCTGTCGCGCAAGGTGACGATTTCCAGCTTGCCGGGCGAGAACGCCTCGGCCTGATCGAGCACCGATATCGCCTTGTCCTTCTCGCCCTTGCGGGCCAGGAATGAGGCATAGGCCTGTGCGTTGCGCATCCAGGTTTCGGGAGCTGCGCCGCCGGCGGCCGTATCCTGCATCGTCGCGGCGTAGATCGCCTCGGCCTTCTCGGGCATGTTGGAGGCATCGGCGATCAGCGCGCGGTGGAAGGACTTGAACAGGCCGAACCAGTCCGGCCCCTGCAATTTGTCGATCGCGGCCATTGCGTCGGCGGGCTGGCCGGCACCTTGTTCGGCCCAGCCGGACATGACGCCCGAGATCAGCCGATCAAGATCGGATTCCAGCGACAGCTTGAGCCAGTACTGCGCCTTGGTGAAATCCTTCTTGTGGAAGGAATCGACCGCCAGCGCCAGGCGCGAGAAACGCTCGACGTCGGGCACTTCCTTGAGCTTGTCGGCATAGACCAGCGATTCGTCGAAGCGGCCTTGCGCGATCAGCGACAGCATCAGGCTCTGCTGCAGCGCTGTGTCGCTTGGATTGAAGGCTAGGGCCTGCTTGTAGTAGGCGATGGCGCTGTCGAGGTCGTTGTCGCCTTCGGCGATCCGGGCCGCCAGATAGGCGCCAGAGAATGACGAGATCTTGACCGGCTCGGTGGATTGCTTGGCATAGGCCGGCAAAGCCGAGAGCGCCATGCCCGTCACAATTGCCAGCCTTGTCAGCCAGCGCGCACGTCCTTGCTGCATCGTATCCCTTTCAGCCACGCGCCGTCACCGCGTCAGCGGAATCGGCGTAGACTCGATCTTTCCAGGCAAAGCATGTCCTTTTTGGGGTCGCGCTTCAATCCGCCTGAAATTCACAATCGGGTCACCCGATTAACAAACCATGGCTAGAAAGGACAGTTTTCCGTCTCGGCGGACCGCTGCAGCCGGGTATCGCGATAATTGCCGGCCGCAACGGTGCTGCACAGCGCACTCCATTCGCAGCCTTCGCACGCCTTGCGCACGAGGCCGGTCGAAAACGCCTGCCGCATCCGTACCAGCGTGGCGGCGTCGAGATCGAGACGGGCGCCGGCGTGGATCGGCCGGGCCAGCAGATCCTCAACGTCCCGCGCGGCCAGTTGGTCGCGTGCGGACGCGCTGTCGCGCAGGCAGTGCGGCTCGGGCTCGTCGAGCAGCGGGGCGCAGATGTCGTCCGGTTCGGAGACGAGGAGGATGTCCTCGCCCCGGCTCAGACGCTCCGCGATCCCGTCATAGTTGGCGGTGAAGGCAGAGCTGTATCCTTTGCCCACATAGGTGAGCAGGCAAAGGAGATGGTGGGCGCGCAGTCTGATCGTCACGGATTGGGCTGATCGTCACGGATTGGCGGGCTTGGCCTTGCCGCGAAGCGCCATGAGCGTCGCGGCACCGAGCGCCGATTTGAGCAAGCCACCGACGATGAACGGCAGGAAGCCGAAGGTGATGGCCTGTTCGGCGCCGATCATGACAGCGAGCCATGCCGTTCCGAGCACCAGACATGCAAGGTTGCCGAGCAGCATGGCGGCGAAGGCGAGCACCACCCTGTTGCCGTTCCAGCCACGTTGCGCCAGCCAGCCGACAAGCGCGCCCACAACCGGGAAGGCAAAGAGATAACCACCCGTTGGCCCGACGAAATACGACGCGCCTGCTGCCCCTCCAGACAGAACCGGGAAGCCGACAGCGCCTTCGACCAGCCAGGCGGCAATGGTGACCGCACCGAGCCGCCAGCCGTAAAGCGCGCCGATAAGCGTCACGGCGAAGGTCTGCATAGTCACCGGCACGGGCACCATGGGCACTTCGATGTAGGAGGACATCGCCAGGAACAGCGTGCCGAGCACGACGGCCCCGACCTGCCAGGCGAGCGAGCGATCCTGGAGCCGGAGCGGGCTGAAGGACGGCTTGCGGGACGCGAATGCGATGTCTGTCATGAGAGTTCCTTCGACCAATTGAAATTATAGATAATTTCTGTTTTCGATCTATTATCGAATCCACATTTCTTCGGAGATAGCAAGCCTTGACTGCGCAAAGACCGTTCAGTGCTTTTGGTTTTGCGTGATTTCCGGACGGAAAACCGTTTGACAGGACTGGCTCTAACCGACGATGGCAAAGGCTTCGCGCGTCGCGCCGGAGGCCGTCCTGACCGGCTTGCGGCCAATCCATTGGACATGCCGTCCCAGCGTCGCGGCGGCGGATTCGGTGTTTCCCTGCCGCAAGGCGGCCAATATCGCCCTGTGGTCCTGATCGGTCCGCGTCTCCCACTCCGAGCGCCATGCCGCGAACAGGAAGCGGGCGCTGGCGGCGTGCAGGTCGTCGATGGTGGCGAGCAGGCGCGGCATGCCACATGGCGCCAGGATCAGCCGGTGAAAGGCGCGGTTGGCTTCTTCCCACGACCTGACGTCGCGGGATTTGTCGCCGGCCTTTGTGGCTTCCTCGGCGAGATCGAGAATGGCTGATGTCAAATGCGGCGCGGCATGGCGCAGCGCCAGCACTTCGAGGGCGGCCCGCATTTCGGCGACTTCCTTGACTTCGCCGAGATCGAAAGCCGCGACACGCACGCCGCGGCGCGGCTCGCTGACGGCCAGCCCTTGCGCCTCCAGGCGGCGGAAAGCCTCGCGCACCGGAACATGGCTGGTGTTGAATTCCTCGGCGATATGATCCTGCCGAAGCCTTGCCCCCGGCTCGATGGCGCCGGAGATGATGCGGTCCGCCAACGCCTTGCCGATGCGCACCGCGATGGTGTCGTCCGTGCCCTTTGCCATGTTTTATAGATAATTTGCAGTCGGGCAGTTTGTCGAGACGGCGGGAACGGATTCACAGATTTTCCCCTCCAGCATGAACCAGAGAGAATTCCCTGAAAGACAGCCGCTCAATTCACCCGGCTGATGCAGAAATCGATGACGTCGATCAGCGCCGACTTCTGCGGCGTCTCTTCCAGCGGCGCCAGGGCATCGCGGGCGATCTCGCCGAAATGGCGGGCGCGTCCGATCGTGTCGGCAATGGCGCCGTGGCGGGTCATCAGGCCGATCGCCTTTTCCAGGCCGGCGTCATCGACGACATTGTCCTCGATGGCGCGCTTCCAGAAGGTGCGTTCGGCCTTGCTGCCGCGCCGGTAGGCGAGGATGACCGGCAGGGTCACCTTGCCCTCGCGAAAATCGTCGCCGACATTCTTGCCGAGATCCTTGCTGGTGCCGCCATAATCGAGCGCATCGTCGATCAGCTGGAAGGCAAGACCGAGATTCATGCCATAGGAGCGCAGGGCCGCACGGTCGTTGCGGGTCGCCTGGGCGATGACGGGACCGACCTCGGCAGCGGCCGAAAACAGGGCCGCGGTCTTGGCCTTGATGACGGCGAAATGCTCATCCTCGGTGGTTTCGAGGTTCTTGGCGGCGGCAAGCTGCATGACCTCGCCCTCGGCGATGATCGAGGCCGCGCTGGACAGGATATCCAATGCCTCGAGCGAGCCGACATCGACCATCATGCGGAAGGCCTGGCCGAGCAGGAAATCGCCGACCAGCACGCTCGCCTGGTTGCCCCAGATCATGCGGGCCGTCTTCTTGCCGCGGCGCATGCCGCTCTCGTCGACAACGTCGTCGTGCAGAAGCGTCGCCGTATGCATGAACTCGACCGCGGTGGCGAGCTTGACGTGGCCCTCGCCGGAATAGCCGAACATCTGGGCGGCGGCGAGCGTCAGCATCGGCCTCAGCCGCTTGCCGCCGGACGAGATCAGATGGTTGGCGACCTCCGGGATCATCTCGACGTCGGAGCCGGCCTTGGACAGGATCAATTCGTTGACGCGGCCCATGTCGGCTGCCGTCAGGTCGATGAGATCCTTGATGGACGCGGGTTCCCGCTTCCCATTTTCGATGTTGAGAACGACACCCACGACAATCACTCCCGTCTTGGTATAACGCGTGCGACGGCACCCTTAGTCCCGAATGGACTCTAGGGCGGCGGATACGGCCACGGCAAGTGGCGAATTGGCGCGGCGTCCGTGACAGGCTGTCAACCGATGCCGATCGGGCCGACACCGGGGCGGGCCGAGACCGCGCCGGAGTGTGCCATGGAATCCGCGTGGCCGTTTACATCGGCGCCGCAAACTGAGAGTTTCGCCTGATGATAGAGCTGATCCGCACCAACGACGCCGTCATCATCTCCTTTGTCGAATCGCTGATGCGCGATGCCGGCATCGGCTGTTTCGTCGCCGACCAGAACATGAGCGTGCTCGATGGCTCGCTCGGCATCCTGCCGCGGCGCGTCATGGTCGACGCCGAAAAGGCCGACGCGGCACGGCGCATCCTGACCGATGCCGGCATCGCCAACGAGATACGCGGAAAATAATGTCGGCAGCCCCAGCCGCCCCTGCCCTTGACACCCTTGGCCCGGACACACCGGCCCATACGGTCGACGCCTTCCATCGCGGCCGGTTCTGGCTCGTGCAGCCCAAGCATGGCGGCCATCGCGCCGGCATGGATGCGATGATACTGGCGGCATCCGTACCATCCTCCTTTAGCGGTCGCCTCGCCGATTTCGGCGCTGGAGCGGGAGCTGCGGGCCTCGCCGTGCTGTCGCGCTGTCCGGGTGCAGCGGCCGTGCTTGTCGAGCGCGCGCCGGAAATGGCGGCCTTCGCGGCGGCCACCCTTGCCCATCCCGGCAATGCGCATCTCAGCGATCGTGCGTCGGTGCTTGTCGCCGATGTCACGATGTCGGGCCGGGCACGGGCGGCGTCCGGCCTCGCCGACAATGATTTCGACTTCGTCATCATGAACCCGCCTTTCAACGCCCCCCGGGACCGGGCGACGCCCGCCCCCCTGAGGAAGGAAGCCCATGTCATGGAGGACGGGCTATTCGAGAGCTGGATCAGAAGTGCGGCGGCCGTGGTCAGGCCGCGCGGCAGGCTTGCGGTCATTGCGCGGCCCGAGCAGCTCGGTGCCCTCCTCGATGCGATATCAGGCCGTTTCGGCGATGCCGAGATGCTGGCCGTCCATCCTCGCCCCGACGCGGCGGCGATCCGCATCGTCGTGCGGGCGACGCTCGGGGCGCGGGGAAAGCTTGCCATCCGCCCGCCGCTGATGCTTCACGCGCTATCGGGCAATGGTCCTGACGAGCGCAGCGAAATGATCACCAACGGTCTCGCCTCGCTGTTCGGAGATTGAGCTATTCCTGGCCACCACATTGCCGTTGGCCGGGGAATCCCTACATGCCTGCAACCCCTCGACCGGAGAGCCCACCCACGTGAAACGTCTTTTCAACCGCCTGCTGCCGAAATCCTGGCGCTCCACCGTCGTCACCATTCCGGTCATCCGGCTGCACGGCACCATCATGGCCGGCGGCGGTCCGTTCCGGCCGAGCCTGTCGCTTGCCTCCACTGCCGGCCTGATCGAGAAGGCGTTCTCCTTCGAAGCGCCCGCTGTCGCCATCTCGATCAATTCGCCTGGCGGCTCACCGGTGCAGTCGCGGCTGATCTTCAAGCGCATCCGCGACCTGGCGACCGAAAAGAACAAAAAGGTGCTGGTCTTCGTCGAGGATGTGGCGGCTTCGGGCGGCTACATGATCGCGGTCGCCGGCGACGAAATCTTCGCCGATCCGTCCTCGATCGTCGGTTCCATCGGCGTGGTCTCGGCCTCGTTCGGCTTTCCGGAGCTGATGAAGAAGATCGGCGTCGAGCGCCGTGTCCACACCGCCGGCCAGAACAAGGCGGTGCTCGATCCGTTCAAGCCGGAGAAGAAGGAGGACGTCGAACGGCTGAAGGCACTGCAGCTCGAGGTGCACGAGACCTTCATTGATCTGGTCAAGGAGCGGCGAGGCACCAAGCTGAAGGACGATCCGGACCTGTTCACCGGCCTGTTCTGGACCGGCAAGAAGGGCCTGGAGCTTGGCCTTGTCGACGCGCTCAGCGACATGCGCACGGTGCTCAAGACCCGGTTCGGGGCGAAGACCCAGCTCAGGCTGATCACCGCGCCGCGCGGCTTCCTCGGCCGCTTCGGCCTGTTCGGCTCGAGCCAGGGCTTTTCCGCGCCCGATATCGCCGCCGCCGCTGCCAGCGGGGTGATCGATGCGGCGGAAGAGCGCGCGTTGTGGGCTCGGTTCGGGCTTTGAAAACCGCGTAAAACCGTCTAGCATAGGTGCCTTGAAGTCTCGTGCCTGTCGTTTTGCCAAAGCCGAACACATTTTTGGGCGACATGCATTAACCGACCCGACCGGCCGCCTTCGCCGGCCCAGCGTGGGAGGAGTTTTGACATGCCGCAGATCATTTTCTTCACCGTCGTTGGCGTCGCCGCCTATTTCGGCTACCGCACATTCGTGCGCGAAGCCGAGCGCGTGACGGCCAAGGTGCGGCGCACCGAAAAGCAGGCGGCCAACGGCGCGATGGGAACGCTGGTCAAGGATCCCAAGACCGGCGAATACCGGCTGGCCAAGGACTGAGCATCATCCCCCAAACGACTGACGCCGTGGACACCGACATCGGTTCGCGTACCTGGCATGCGCCCGCCAAGATCAACCTGGCGCTGCATGTCACGGGAAGGCGCGCAGACGGCTATCACCTGATCGAAAGCCTGGCGGTGTTCACGCGTTTTGGCGACCGGGTCGAGGTCGCGCTCGCCGACAGCGACGATTTCACCGTGTCCGGGCGCTATGCGCCGGAGGCCCCCCTCGACGCCGGCAATCTGGTGCTGAAGGCACGCGACGCGCTGCGAAGAGCGGCCGGACCGCACAAGACACCGCCTGTCGCCATCAAGCTTGAAAAGAACCTGCCTGTCGCCTCTGGTGTCGGCGGCGGATCCAGCGACGCGGCGGCGGTATTGCGCGGCCTGGTGCAGGCATGGGGTCTGGACATCGATGGCGCCGGGCTGGCGCGGATCGGGCTTTCGCTTGGCGCCGATGTGCCGATGTGCCTGGCGGCCAGGCCGCTGGTCGCGCGCGGCATTGGTGACGAGCTGTCGATGGTGCCGGACGTCTCGGCGCTGGGGCTGGTGCTGGTCAACCCGGGCATGCCGGTCTCGACGGCCGAGGTGTTTTCGGCACTTTCCCGCCGCGACAACGAGCCGTTGCCGCCGCTGCCGCGCGGCATCGATTTTCACAGCCTGCGCAACTGGCTGGAACTCACCCGCAACGATCTCCAACCGGCGGCGCAGGCGATACAGCCCGCCATAGGCCGGGCGCTCTCATGGCTCGATAAGGCTGGATCGGGTTTTTCGCGCATGTCCGGTTCGGGCGCGACGTGCTTCGGCCTGTTCGAGACCGGCAATGTCGCCAAGCGCGCGGCGGCCGAGATCCGCGGCCGCCAGCCCGACTGGTTCGTCGCGGCGACGCGCAGCATCGCATCGGAGGGCGCAGATGGCCAGAACTGACGAAAGCCGGTCCTTCATTCCGGTGCGTGTCGCGGTGCTGACCGTTTCCGACACACGCAGCCTCGCCGACGACAAATCCGGACAGACGCTGGCCGACCGCATCACCGACGCCGGCCACATCCTGGCCGCCCGCGACATCGTCACCGACGACCGCGACAATATCCGCGACAAGGTGCTTGGCTGGTCGAAGGACGCGGCAATCGACGTCGTCATCACCACCGGCGGCACCGGTTTCACCGGCCGCGACGTCACCCCGGAGGCGCTGGAACCGATCTTCGAAAAGCGCATGGACGGCTTTTCGGAAGTGTTCCACCGCATCTCCTACGACAAGATCGGCACCTCGACGATCCAGAGCCGGGCGACCGGCGGCGTCGTCAATGCCACTTTCGTCTTCGTGCTGCCAGGTTCGCCCGGCGCCTGCAAGGACGCATGGGACGGCATCTTGAAGGCGCAGCTCGACTACCGGCATATGCCCTGCAACTTCGTCGAGATCATGCCGCGCCTGGACGAGCACCTGCGGCGCGGCAAATCGGCTCTGTAAAAGCCGAGGCAAGGCGCCGGTTTCACGTCGCGTTTGCCGGGCAAAACGCTGCCCTCGCCTTCGAAAGACCATTCCAAACGCGATGCCGGAGGAAGTACCTTTCGTAGCGGCGGCCCTTGCCGTTGACGATGAGGCGGAAGCGATGACTGTGCATGCCGGCGGATGCCATTGCGGCAACATACGCCTTCGATTTTCAACCGACCTCGACCCCTCGCAAATCGAAGTCCGCGCCTGCCAATGCGCGTTCTGCATCAAACATGGCTCGCGCGCCGTTGCCGATCCGCTCGGACAATTGATCGTCTCGGTCGAGGACCACGCCCGTTTGCATAGATACCGGTTCGGATTGCGCACCGCCGACTACTTGATCTGCCGGGACTGCGGCGTCTATGTCGCGGCGATCACCACCGATGGCGGGGATGCAAGGGCGATCGTCATCGTCAATGCCCTGGACGACCGGCTGCGGTTCAGCCGCGAGCCAGCCGCCATGGACTATGATGCCGAGAGCAGGCAAGAACGCATTGCCCGGCGACAGGCACGCTGGATGCCTGTGGATATCCTGTCCGCTTTCAGCGGATGACCGGTTCGCCGTGAAACCGCCGGCGCGAAGGCGCAGATACGCCGAAGCCGACTTCCATCATCAGCCGCGGCGTGCGCGCCGGCACGGCGCCCATGTGGAAGCCGAGGCCAGCTTCGCCGGTCAGTGTACCGGGCTCTGCTCGCCATAGGCGTCCAGTACCTCCTTGGCGGGATGGCCGACAGTAGGGCTAGCTGATGCTTGAGGGCGCGGCGATCATGGCTGCCCCTGACGTAGACAGCAGCTGCAAAAGAATCATTTGCGCGATTCCCGCTTCGCCGGCGCTACCCAGATCTCGGCGTCGAGCTTCCTTGTCGCCAGGCCGCGTGCAAGCGCCTCGGCACTGCCGGCGTGCTTCGACAAGGACGCTGCCTGCCGCTTGCTGATCACCAATCCGTCGGCCAGGGCACGGTTTCCCGAAAACACCCGCGCCAGGAACGGCACGCGGCTGCCACGTGCACGCGAGAACCGCGCCGCCATGGTTTGCCGAGCCGTGTGGGCGACGACCGCTTCGGTCCAGCCCTCCACCAGCCTGGCGCCCGGTTCCAGTAGCAACAGCCAGTCGCCCTTGGCCTGCCGGATGCCGGCGGCGATACCGCCGCTCGTCACATAATGGCAGCCGGCATGTTCGGCGACATGATGCGTCTGGTCGGTGGAACCGGTGTCGCAGACGACGACCTCGCGCACCACGCCCTCGACGGCGCCGCCAATCAGCGAGCCGAGCGTGCGGGCGAGAGCCTCCTCGTCATTGCGGGTTTCGATGAGAACACTGAGCATCATCAGCCGAATAGCGGAAAGGTGGACACGATGCCAGTTCTTGCAGCGCACCATAGAAGGTTCTTGCTTTGTTCTCATCAAGGGAATAGGAATAATTTCATGAGCAGAGCGATTCGACACAACATGGACAGTCCCTGGGAGCGGGCGAAGATGGAGCCGATAATGCGCGCCGACATTGCAGCCTTCGGGGCAGGACGAGCCGAGATGGCCAATGCGATGATCGAGCAGAGCGGCATGCGCATCCGTCCGGACCGCAACCGTGGCCGGTCAGCGGGCATCAATCCGTCCGGCCGGTTCGAGCCGGTCACCCGGCATGTCTTCGATGATGGCTGGAGTTCGCTGGAGGAACTGCCGCCGTTCAAGACCGAGGTGCAGGTGGAAAGGCCGCGCACCATCATCACCCGCAACGAATCGCCAGACATCTCCTTCGACCGCTCGATCAACCCCTATCGCGGCTGCGAACACGGCTGCGTCTATTGCTTCGCGCGGCCGACGCATTCGTTCATGGGCCTGTCGCCGGGCCTGGATTTCGAATCCAAGCTATTCGCCAAGCCGGATGCGGCGCGGCTGCTCGACAAGGAACTGTCGAAGGACGGCTACCAGCCACGCACCATCGCCATCGGCACCAACACCGATCCCTACCAGCCGATCGAGAAGCAGTACCGGATCATGCGCGAGATCCTCGAAGTGCTGGAGGCGCGCGGCCATCCGGTCGGCATCGTCACCAAATCCGCTTTGGTGACGCGCGACATCGACATCCTGTCGCGCATGGCCGAGCGCGGGCTCGCCAAGGTGGCGCTGTCGGTGACGACGCTCGACCGCATGCTGGCGCGCACGATGGAGCCGCGCGCATCGACGCCGACCAAGCGGCTGGAGGCGATCAGGCAGCTTTCCGATGCCGGCATTCCGGCCTCGGTCATGGTGGCACCGATCATCCCCGGCCTGACCGACCAGGAGATGGAACGGATCCTCGATTCGGCGAGCGCTGCCGGCGCGCGCGAGGCGGGTTATGTCGTGCTGCGACTGCCGCTGGAGGTCAGCCCGATCTTCAAGGACTGGCTGCTGCGCCACTATCCCGACCGCTATCGCCACGTAATGTCGCTGATCCGCTCGATGCGCGACGGCAAGGACTACGATTCGGAATGGGGCAAGCGCATGAAGGGCGCCGGACCCTATGCCTGGCAGATCGGCCGGCGCTTCGAGATCACCGCCAAGCGGCTCGGCCTCAATGCCGAACGGCGCACGCTGCGAACCGACCAGTTCGTCGCCGCGGGAAAGGACCAGGAGCAGCTGATGCTGCTTTGATCTTTCTTTTTCGCTTGTGAAATCCCGTCCGGCCTGCCCCGGCCAGCAGACGGTGCCCTCCCGGTCCGGCGCCCCACCCGACCCGGAGGGACTTGCGGAGAATCGGAACCGATGCGAACCTCGCCGCAACATGGCTCGCGCGCGTTCTGATTCTCCGCTTCTCTTCGAAATTGTCGAGAAACCCGATTTCTCCTTCGAGACGAAGGCGATGGCCGACGGCCTGTGGCCTGTGGCGGGGATGGACGAGGCTGGCCGTGGCCCGCTGGCCGGGCCGGTGGTCGCTGCTGCAGTGGTGCTCGACCCAGCCAACATTCCCGAAGGCCTCGATGATTCCAAACGGCTCAGCCATTTGCAGCGCGAGGCATTGTTCCTGCGCATTCTGGGCTCCGCGCAGGCGATCTCGATGGCCTCGATCAGCGCCGAGGGCATCGACGGCAGCAATATCCTCAAGGCGAGCCTTGAGGCGATGCGACGCGCGCTGGTCGGGCTGTCGGTTCGGCCTAAGCTCGCGCTTGCCGACGGACGCGACGTGCCGCCGGGGTTGCCGTGCGAGGGCCGCGCGTTGATCAAGGGTGACCAGCGCTCGCAGTCGATCGCCGCTGCCTCCATCGTCGCCAAGGTCATGCGCGACCGCATGATGTGCGGTTGCGGCAGCCATAACGGCCGCTACGGATTCGAGGTGCACATGGGTTACGCCACGGCCCGGCACCGCACGGCCATCGAGGCGCACGGCCCGGTCGCGCGGCTGCACCGCGTGTCGTTCTCGCCGTTCAGGCTGGGCGGTGCCGAGGTGGTTGAAGAAGAGAGTTTGGCAGGGCTGGATTGAGCTGAGCGCCTAATCTCCCCACTCGAGGGGGAGATGTCGCCGAAGGCGACAGACGGGGTAGGTTCGACGGGGCGCGGCGCCCCTTCATATGAAAGATCAGGCCGGCGCATTACGTGAGGCGACCCCCTCTGGCCTGCCGGCCATCTCCCCCTCAAGGAGGGAGATTAGCGCTTCGCCGCCTTCGCCATCTGATGTCCGCACAACAAAAAAAGCCGCCAGGTTGCCCCGGCGGCTTTTTGATTTCCAACGCTGTCAGCTCAGTTGAGCTTTGCCTTCACGTCCGCGAGCGAAGCCTTGAACAGATCGGCCCCGGCCTTGGCGTCGACCTTGGCGGCGAGCAGCGCGCGGGCGGCTTCGACGGCAATGTCGACGGCACTGGCGCGAACTTCGCTGATGGCGTCACGCTCGGCCTGGCCGATCTTCTGCTCGGCCAGCGCGGTGCGCCTGGTAACATAGTCTTCGGTCTTCTTGTGCGCTTCGGCGGCGAGCAGATCGGCCTCGCGCTTGGCGGCCGCGACGATGTCGGCTGCCTCCTGCTCGGCTTCCTTGCGCTTGCGCTGATACTGGCCAAGCAGTTGCTGGGCCTCCTCGCGGAGCTTGCGTGCCTCGTCGAGCTCGCTGCTGATGCGCATGGCGCGGGCATCGAGCGCCTTGGCGATCAGGCCTGGCACCTTGATATAGACGGCGATGGCCAGGAAGATGACGAGGGCTATCGTTGCCCAGAGCGTCGCGAGAGATGTGGCGTCCATGATGCGCTCCTCACCGGGCCACGGATTTGACCGCGGCCGCGATCTCGGCCTTGCTGGCCTTGCCGCCGACCAGTGCCTCGACGATCGCCGAAGCGGTATCCTCGGCGATGCTGCCGACTTCCTTCATGGCGTTGGCCTTGATGGAAGAAATGCGCGCCTCGGCCTCGCCGAGCTTTTCATCGAGCGCGGCCTCGATCTTCTTGCGCGCGGTATCGGCTTCCGCCTTGGCCGCATCGGCGGCCTGCTGGCCGATCGAGTTGGCGTTCTTCTTGGCTTCCGCCAGTTCCTGCTCGTAAGCGGCAACGGCGGCGTCGGCCTCGCCCTTCAACTTGGCTGCCTGGTCGAGATCCTGGCTGATGCGGTCGTTGCGGACATCGATGATGCCGCCGACGCGCGGCACCACGACCCGCTTCAGGAAGAGGTAGAACAGCCCAAAAGTGATCGCCAGCCACAGAAGCTGCGACGGGAAGGTCGCAGGATCGAACGGCGGAAATGTGCCGTGCGCCTCCGCAGGCACGCTGGTGCCGGAATGCGTGTCGCCTTCCGTCGCAGCGTGGCTGGTATCGGCTGATGGCGCGGACTCTTGCGCGAAGGCAGATGTCACGAACATGGACTATCCCCAGATATCAGGCCCGCCGCTTGCGCGGCCGGCCTGTCCAATCTTCCCAGTGCTCTCAGCCGAACAGGGCCAGAAGCGCGATGAGAAGCGAGAAAATGCCCAGAGCTTCGGTGACGGCGAAGCCGAAGATCAGGCGGCCGAACTGGCCGTCGGCAGCCGACGGGTTGCGCAGCGCGCCCGAGAGGTAGCTGCCGAAGATGTTGCCCAGGCCAATGCCCGCGCCGCCCATGCCCAGGCAAGCGATGCCGGCGCCGATGTACTTTGCTGCTTCTGCGTCCATTTGTTCAACTCCTTTGGATCTGAAATTCCGTTGCGATTTCCATCCGGCGCCAATGTTGGAAACGTTGGGCCGGAAACTCTTGGGGCCTTAGTGCCCGGGATGCAGGGCGTCGTTGAGATACATACAGGTCAACACCGCGAAGACGTAGGCCTGCAGGAAGGCGACCAGCAATTCAAGCGCCGTCAGCGCCACCGCCATGGCCAGCGGCAGGACCGAGCCCGCGACACCGACCGCGCCGAGCGCGGAGAGGCTGACGACGAAGCCGGAGAACACCTTGAGCGTGATGTGGCCCGCCAACATGTTGGCGAACAGACGAACCGAGAGGCTGACCGGGCGCGATACGAAGGAAATGACTTCGATCAACACCACCAGCGGCAACAGGAACACCGGCACACCATGCGGCACGAACAGTTTCAGGAAACCGAGGCCATGCTTCATGAAGCCGTAGACCACCACGGTTCCGATCACCAATGCGGCGAGGCCGAAGGTGACGATGATGTGGCTGGTGACGGTGAAGAAATAGGGGAACAGGCCGAGCAGGTTGGCGACCAGAACGAACATGAACAGCGAGAACACGAAGGGGAAGAACTTCATGCCTTGCGTGCCGGCGGCGTCGCGCAACATATTGCCGACGAACTCATAGGCCATTTCGGAGATCGACTGCAGCCGGCCGGGAACCAGGCTGCGGCTCGACGTCGTCAGCAGCAGGAAGGCTGCGGCAACGACCACGGTCGCGACCATGAACAGTGCCGAATTCGTGAAAGACAGGTCGTAGCCGCCGATGTTAATCGGAACCAGCTTGATGATATGGAACTGGTGGATCGGATCGACCTTGTCAGCTGCCACGTTCTAACCCCGTCAATGCCGCGTACGGCCAAATTATCATTGCCGCGCGAGCGCGGCTATTTGCTGTCGTCGTGGTCAGGACGCGATTTGTTGCCCTGTCCGAATTCTGCCACAACGCCCGCTGAACGCATGACATTGAGCACGCCGGCGCCAAACCCAAGCAGCAGGAAAACGATCAGACCCCACGGCGATGTCCCCGCCATACGGTCGATGATCCAGCCGATGCCTGCGCCCACCACCACGCCAGCGATGAATTCACTGGAGAGTTTGACCGCCTGGCCGTATCCGGCCGCACTGCCCGCCTTCGCGTCGTCTTTCCTCTCGAGCCGGTTCGGCAGCCTTGTCGCAAGCGATGCTTCAAGTTCACGCCGACGTCGCTCAAGATCGTCGTCACGGATGTCGGGTTCATGCTGGTTGCCGCGGCCGGTTTCTCCGGTTCCGTCTGGCCTGCTTTTCTCGGCCATCGCAACCCCCCTGCCCGGTCAGACCGTCACCGTCCGTCCGCTTGTAAAGTCGCCGGCAACATAGTTAGAGGGTTTGCGCCCGTCAAGCCACGGGCGGAAGTTCATTGCCATGTATTTTAGGAAATAAAATCAAGCAATTAGCGAGGTGCGACATCGTGCCCGCCGCAAGGATGGGGATGCATTGCGCGAATCCCCCCGGCAATGGCTCCCTGGTCGATCGCACGGCCGCCCGAAAAAGACCGGCGACCGACGCCACTCAGCTCCAGCCGCCACTATAGGTGCGGTAGAAGATATGCAGGCCGATCTTGGTCATCTTCTGCATCGTGCGGGCCCAGCCGGGATGGACGTACTGGGCGTAGTAATGGGTCGACGATCCGACCTCCGGGATGAATATCTTGCCGGCGGTGACGGCCATGGCGATATCCTGGGCAGTCTTGTAGGCGACAGGATCGTCGATGCGCTTCTTGCGGCCATCGCACGCGAAGGAGAACTGGCAACGGTTGAACCAGCTGTCATTCTGGTAGACGACGCCGCAGATCGAATTGGGGTAGGCCGGGTTGCGGACGCGGTTGAGGATGACCTGGGCGACGGCAGCCTGGCCGCGCACGGATTCGCTCCTCGCCTCGAAGTAGATGCCGTTGGCCAGGCATTTCTGCTCCGGCTTGGAAAAGACGCTCTCAGGCAGCGGGTTCTGGATCCACGAGTGGTCACCCTTGACCATCGGTGGAATGAAGCGGCCGCTGTTGGGCTGCTCGTCCTGCAGCAGGGCTTCGAAGGGTGAGGCCTTGGCATAGTCGGGCTCGGATTGTGCATAGGCCGTCGCCAGCACATCCGGATGATCGTTGTTGACCAGGGCGGCAAGCATGGCCGGCACGCCGGGATCAGGCTTCTTGTCCTCACGCGCATGGAACGCCGCGGCGATCTGGATCTCCTTGCCTTTGATCTGCGGCTTGGCGAAGGCCATCTTCAGGTCGCTGTCCATGCTGGGCCGCATCAAGGACGAGGTCCGCTGGAAGATCGATCCGGCGTTGAAGTTCTTCGGCGGGGCAACGGGAGAGACCTGGACGATACGGCCCTTCTTGTCGGCGCGCACGACGCGATCCTCGTCGGGCGTGGCGCTGACCTTGCCGCCCTTGCCGCGAAACGACACGTTGCCGACGCCGGCCAGATGAATACCGGATCCGGAGATCGAACCGGTGACGTCGGAATCGATGAATGGCATCTCGGCAGCGTGAACCGAGCCGGCGACGGATTTTTCGACGTAGGAATTCCAGCGCGCGGTGGGCGCTTCCAGGCCAGACACAAGGCTTGTCATGTCCTGGTAGGCGGCGACGGTCGGGAAGCCGATCCAGATGCCGAGACCGATGATGAACGGAGACACGAGGCTGCGTTTTTTCTCACCGGCGACGGCTGCCAGCCGCTTCAACAGACGTCGATGCACGGAACTCTCTCCAGGAACGCTACTGACCCCACTGGAGAGCAAAATGATGCATTAACCTTGATGGGACGTTAACGGGATCGATCGGGTTGTCCCAGTCTCCTCAGGGTCGTGGCGCCGAAGTCGGGCGGTTTTGCGGCAGGTGTTCCTCAGGCTTGCCGCAGGAAGATCGGCCAGGCGATCAGCGCGCAGATGGCGGCCGACAGCCAGACGCCGGACCAGGACCAGAGATGCAGCAGCCCGGGAATGGCCACCGGCACCAGGAAGAAGCCGACGAAAACAAATGTGTTGGCAAGGCTGAGCGCGGTTCCGACATGGCCGGCGCCGGCCAGCGTGGCGAGCTCGGTGTAGGCGACGCCATGCCAGGCCGAAACCGAGATGCCCGCGACAATCAGCACCAGGGGAAGGACAGCGATCAGGAAGGATTGGCCGCCAGGCATGGCGGGGCTGGCTAGGACCAGCACCCAGAGCACCAGGAAGGCAAGCGCGCTGAGCGCACTGCATGAGCGCAGAAACTGGCGGCGGTTGTCATGGCGGTCGGTGAAGCGGCCGCTCCAGACGCGCATGACCATGGCACCGGTCTGCACCGCGGCGAGGCTGGCGCTGATCGCTGCCGTTCCCAGCCTGGCGAAATCGTGCAGGAACACCGAGGCGAATGTGAGCACCGCCACCTGCGGGAAGCAGAGCAGGCCAATGGCGGTGGCGATCCGCCAGACCTCGATGTTGCGCAATGGCGCCGGTCCGGCCCCAGCCGATGAAGAGATGTGGCCCGCATCCATTGTCGGCGGCTCGTGCAGCCAGCGCCAGGCGAACAGGGCGGAGAGAGCGGACGCCGCCGCGAGCAGCCCGAACACCGCGGCAAAGCCGAACGCCAGGGCAAGCGAGGGCAGCACCAGTGCGCCGAGGCCGCCGCCAAGCGGCACGGCCGTCTGCCTTATGCTCATGGCAAAGCCGCGTTCGCTTTCCCGGAACCAGGCCATGATGGCGCGGCCGCTCGAACCGTTGACGCTGCCGCCGAGCAGTCCCGCGAAGAGCAGGCTCGCCGACAGGAGCGTGACATCGGGGATGCCAGCCCTGGTTGGCACGACGAGCATCGCCATGGCGAACAACCATGCCGCCGTCGCGCCGAGCCCGATCAGAAGCACGCGGCGATCGCCCCAGCGGTCGGTGAGCAGGCCCCATGGCAGCTCGCTGAGTGCAACGCCCAGCCCGAGAAGGCCGAGCGCCACGCCGAGTTGCGCATTGCTCAAGTGATAGCCCTGGCGAAGCACGACGGCTGTTGCAGGTATGCCGGAGAAGGTCGCCGAGAAACTGGCATTCGCGGCGACGCCGATGCCGAGAACCTTCCAGCGATGGCCAGGACCGAATACCCTCCCCGCGGGACCGGCGGCCCTGTCTTTAAGGATTTGTGCTGGCTGTCGATCGGCGCAGTCGACGATGGCGGACATGGTTCCATTCCCGTGGCGGCCAGCGCTGCCGGCCTTGACGGGTTCTATCTATCGCCATAAATCAGCCCTTAAAATCAGGAAGTTTTTGACACACGGTTCGAAAATTCGGGACAATCGCATGCGACGCGTGACATTCGACCTCGACGTTCTCCGCAGTTTCGTCACCGGCATGGAGCTGGGCAGTTTCGCCAAGGCGGCCGACCGGCTTGGCCGCTCGACCTCGGCGGTCAGCGCCCAGTTGAAGAAACTGGAAGAGCAGGCGGCGACGCCGATCTTCCGCAAGTCGGGACGCGGCCTCGCCTTGACGGAGGCCGGCGAGACCATGCTCGGCTATGCGCGCCGGCTGCTCGAATTGAATGACGAAGCGGCTGCGGCTATCCACGACGTCGAACTGGAAGGCTGGGTGCGGCTCGGCCTGCAGGAGGATTTCGGCGAGGCGGTGCTGCCCGAAGTGCTCGGCCGCTTCGCCCGCGCCCACCCCAAAGTGAAGATCGAAGCCAGGATCGCACGCAGCCACGAGCTCGCCGAGAGGATCATGTCCGGCAATCTCGACATCGCGCTGGCCTGGCACAGCGGTGAGACGCTGCCTTACAGCCAGCACGTCGCCGATGTTCAAATGCGCTGGATCGGTCCGGCAAAGCGCATCGAGACCAGCCTGCGCGACGGCGAGCCGCTGCCGCTGGTGGCGCTCGAAGCACCCTGCCTGTTGCGCACGGTGGCGACCGAAACGCTCGACCGTGCCGGCCTGCCTTGGCGCATGGCCTTTTCCAGCCCGAGCCTTGGCGGCATCTGGGCGGCGGTCGCCGCGGGGCTGGGGCTGACGATCCGCACCGATATCGGCCTGCCGGCCAGCGTCAGCGCGATGACGCCGGAGATCGCCGGGCTGCCGTCGCTGCCCAAGATGGCGCTGTTGCTGCATCGCAGCGATGCCGAGCCCGAGCCGGTGGCGGCCCGTCTCGGCGATATCCTGCTGGAGGCGGCGCGACAGGCGCTGCCTAAGGGCGTGCGGGGGACTGAGGGGCTAAGGGCCGTTGCTTAGACGCGATGGCCATCCGGCATCGAGTTCCCGCACACCCCCAGCGCTAAAATGAGCAAACGCGCAGCATACCTGAACGAGGCTCAGCCGCGTTTCTTGGCCCGGCCGGCGAATGGATTGTCCGAGGTGCGCAGCGCGATGCGGATCGGCACGCCCGGCATGTCGAAGGCTTCGCGCAGGCTGTTGGAGAGATAGCGGACGTAGGATTGCGGCATCGCGTCCGGCCGCGAACACTGGACCACGAAGCCCGGCGGACGTGTCTTGGCCTGGGTGACATATTTGACCTTCAGCCGGCGTCCGGCGACGGCAGGCGGCGGATGATGCGCCAGAATGGCTTCGAGCCAACGGTTGAGCTTGCCGGTCGAAACACGGCTGTTCCACACCTTGTGCGTCTTCAGCACCGCATCCATCAGCTTGTCGAGGCCGCGCCCGGTCTCGGCCGAGACCGGCACGGCCTGGATGCCGCGCGCCTGCGGCAACAGCCGTTCGGTTTTCTCGCGCAGTTCCGCCAGGAGCTCCTGGGGATGATCGATCAGGTCCCATTTGTTGAAGGCGATCACCGGCGCTCTGCCCTCGCGGATGATCAGGTCGGCGATCTGCAGATCCTGCTTCTCGAAGGGAATGGTGGCGTCGAGCACGATGATGACGATCTCGGCGAAACGGATGGCGCGCAAGCCGTCCTGCACCGACATCACTTCCAGCTTCTCGTGAATCCTGGCCTTGCGGCGCATGCCGGCCGTGTCGAACAGCTTTATCCGGCGACCGCGCCAGTCCCAGTCGACCGAGATCGAATCACGGGTGATGCCGGCTTCCGGTCCGGTCAAAAGCCGCTCCTCGCCGATCAGTGCGTTGATCAGCGTCGACTTGCCGGCGTTCGGGCGGCCGACAACAGCGATGCGCATCGGCTTGGTGTCGTCATAGGCAGGCTCGGCGTCCGGATCGGCGATGTCCTCGCCGATCAGCACCTCGCCGGTAGCGATCTCCTGGTCGTCTTCCTCGTCCTCGCCGAAAGCGCGCGCCTCGCCAAGTGCCGCGATCACCGCATCGCGCAGATCGGGCATGCCCTGGCCGTGTTCGGCCGAAACCGGGATCGGCTCGCCGAGACCCAGTTCCCAGGCCTCCAGCATGCCGCCCTGCGCACCCTTGGCCTCGGCCTTGTTGGCCACCAGCACGACCGGCTTGCCGGATTTTCGCACGATCTCGGCAAAAGTCCTGTCGTCGGGCAACAGGCCGGATTTGGCATCGATGGTGAAGAAGATCAGGTCGGCTTCGTGGATGGCGATCTCGGTCTGAGCGCGCATGCGGCCCGGCAATGTCGAGGCAGCCGCGTCCTCGAAGCCGGCGGTATCGATGACGTCGAAATGCAGGTCGTAGAGCTTGGCGGCATGGACGCGACGGTCACGGGTGACGCCCGGCGTGTCGTCGACAAGCGCCAGCTTCCTTCCCACCAGCCGATTGAAAAGGGTCGATTTGCCGACGTTAGGTCTGCCGATGATGGCGACTTTGAAGGTCATACGGTCCTACAATGATGCATGTCGTTGTCCCAAAACCGCTGCACACTTTTGGGCGACATGCATTTACGACGCATTGCCCGAACCACGGATCAGCTCGGACATCAGCGTTGCCCGCTCGCGGGTGTTGCGCGGAGCGCCGTCATCGGAGGCGATCTGGTCGAACAGCTTCAGAGCGTCCTGTGTCTTGCCTTCCTTCCAGGCTGCAAGGCCGAGCGCCTCGCGCGCCGTGTGGCGCAGCGTGTTGGTGTCCGAGGTCAGCGCCTCGACGCGGCTGGACACGTCGGCGAAGGAGCCGTGGTCGACGAGCAGGAGCGCCGCCCTGAGCCGCGCCATGTCGCGAATGCCCTGGGGAATGGCGGTGTCGGCGGCGACCTCGTCGAAGTCCTTGACGGCGGCATCGACGTCGCCCTTGCTTGCCTTGACTGTCGCGGCGCGCATGCGGGCGAGCAGCGGATAGGCGCCGTAGCCGTCCTTCTCCAATTGATCGAGCGCGGCCAGCGCCTCGTCATTCTTGCCGTCATTGGCAAGCTTGAGCGCCTGCGAGAAGGCGTCGCCGGAGCGGTTGGCGCGCGTCTCGTCCCAGTAGCGATAGCCGACGAATGCGGCGGTGCCGAGCACCACGAGGATCGCAGCGACGAGCAACGCCGGGCCGAAACGGTCCCACAGCTTCTGCGCCTGGTCGCGGCGCATCTCGTCGTTGACTTCACGGATAAAACTGTCGTCGGACATCAATCAAACCATTCCTGCCCCGGGGTCGGGGCGGTTCACGAGCCCCGCGTTTTAGCGAAATTTTGTCGGCATGGAAGGGGTTCAGCCGGAAAATCGCCTATTCCCCCCGGAGCAAACCGATGTTTGCCTGGGGCAAACGGATGTTTACCCCGGCAAAGCGACGTTTGCCCTGGGGGCAAACCGGCGAAAAGCCCAATCGCATCCGCGCCACATTTAGGCGATAGCCGGCTTGCTGACCCGCCCGGATCCCTGCCCATGTATCGCTCGTCCCGTATTATTGCGTTCTCGCTTGCCTTGCTCGCCCCTGCCGGCGTCGCTTTGGCCGATCCGCCCGCGCCGCCGACGCCGGCAAAGCCGAAGCAGGTCGTCATCGTCTCCTTCGACAGCGCCCGCGACATCTCGCAGTGGAAGCGCAGCCGAGCACTGGCACAGCGCACCGGCGCGCATTTCACCTATTTTCTCTCCTGCGTCTTCCTGCTGTCGCCGGAGACACGCAAGGAATACACCGCGCCGGGCAAGACACCGGGCAAATCCAACATCGGCTTTGCCGCTTCGAAACAGGAAGTGGCCGAGCGGCTGGAACAGATTGGCCTCGCCGCGCATGAGGGCCACGACATCGCCAGCCACGCCTGCGGCCATTTCGACGGCAAGGATTGGAGCAAGGCCGACTGGCTGAAGGAGTTCGGCTCGTTCGAGCACATTCTCGAGAACGCCTATGCGATCAACGGCATCACGCCCGAGCCCACGGGCTGGCGCGAGCTCGCGCGGCATGCGGTTGCCGGTTTCCGCGCGCCCTATCTGTCGACGAGCAAGGCGCTCTACGAGGCACTTCCCGCCGCCGGCTACCAGTTCGACGCCAGCGGCGTCTCGCAAGGCCCTGCCCTGCCGACGGCCAGCAACGGCATCATGCATTTTTCACTGCCGCAGATTCCGGAGGGACCGAAATCACGGCCGGTGATCGCCATGGATTACAATCTCTATGTCAGGCATTCTGGCGGCTTCGAGCGGCCAAGCAAGGCGGACGAGTTCGCCAACCGGACCTACGAAGCCTTTCGCGCCGCCTTCGATGCGCAATACCAGGGCAAGCGCATTCCGCTCGAACTCGGCTTCCACTTTACGCTGATGAATGAGGGCGCCTACTGGAACGCGCTGGAGCGCTTTGCCGGCGAGGTCTGCGTCAAAGCGGATGTCGAGTGCATCAGCTTTCGCGACTATGTTTCGCGGCAACCCGACGGCGAGAGGCAGGCGTCGGTTGGCGGCTGAGCCGCCAACCCGTTTCCACATCAAACCGAAATCGTCTTAAGCCGGATCCTCGGCACCCTGCCTTGCCAGATAGCGCTGGTCGATATCGGGCAGCGGCTCGCCGAGGAGCGTCGCCTCGAAGGCGCGCAGGCGTTTGTGGACCGACTGAAGCTCGACGATGGTCGACCACGAAGTGAGCAGAAACTGCAGCGAACCCGTCACCTTGCCGAATGCGTTCGAGATCTGGTTCAGCGCGCCGAACGTTATCTTGTGCGCGACCAGCGACGGACCCAGGATCAAGAGCGAGAAGATATTGTCGGCCTGCAGGTAGGTGTAGCGGACGACGTTGAAATAGATGTAGTGGAAATAGAGCCTGAAATAGTTGTGGCGGACATTCGCGAACAGCTCGGACGTGGTCGCGGGTTGCGCCCTGTCCGCATGATCCTCGCCATAGACCAGTTCCTTGCGGTAAGCGGCTTCGACGCGCTGGTTGCGGAATTGCAGCCCCGGAAGCTTCATGCCGGCAATCATCACCGAGATCGTACCGAACAGACACCAGGCAAGTGCTGCAACCACCAATGGCTGGGGGATCGCGCCGATGATCGGCAACTCGCTGATATGGGCCTGCAGCTGGATCATGACCGGCAGGAAGGCGATCAAGGTCATGATCGACTGGACGAAGCTGGAGCCAAGATCCTCCATGATCTGCGAGAAGCGCATCGTGTCTTCCTGGATACGCTGCGAGGCGCCCTCGATGTGGCGCAGCCTGGCCCAGTTCTCGATGAAGTAGTTGTTCATCGCCGTGCGCCAGCGGAAGATCCAGTGGCTGACGATGAAGGCGTTGACCACCTGCACGTTCATGCCGACCAGAGCGAGCCAGGAGAAGTCGGCCAGTCCGGTGTAGAATTCTCCGTTGGTCGATTTTCCGGTCCCCGACATCAGCCCTTGCACATAGTCGAAGAAAGGGCCGTACCAGGCGTTGACGGCGACGCTGACCTGCACGTTGAAATAGATGAAGAACAGGATGACCGCCGTCATCAGGATAGACCAGCGCTGCCATGGATGCGGCGAATACCAGCTCCAGAAGGCATAGAAGATGGCCACGCAAAACGTGAAGTAGATATAGAACCAGAGGAACGGTTTGGACACCAGTACGGCGATGCCGATGATCGGCGGCGCGTCGGCGGCGGCCGGCGGCAGGCCAATGACGGCTCCCAGCTGCTCACCTCCGAAAAACCAGAACAGGATCGCCGCAAGGCTCCAGACGGCGGCCGAAGTGAAGAACAGCTTCGGCTGCGGGAAGAAAGATACGAACACTGTGGCGAATTCCTCGATCTATGCGCAAATCAGCGGGTTTGAGCGGGCATAAGGTCACACATTAGGGGGAAAGAAAATGCCTGCCCGATGCCCGGCGCAGAGCAAGACCACAAATCATGGCGATTTTGGCGCAGCCGACCATGTGACGGCGCCGGAGACCAGCAGCATGGCCGCGGCGGCGATCGAAGCGAGGAAGAAATTACCCGATGCCTGGGCCAGCAACCCGGCGGCGATCGGGCCAATGATCTGGCCGAGACCGAAGGATGCCGTCATCAAGGCAAAGACACGCCGGGGTGCCCTCGGCGCCTGCTGGCGCGCGGCCTGCAGACCAAACGCCGTGATGGCGATGAAGGTGCCACCGAGCAGCAGACCGCCAAGCAGCGGTCCGGAATATCCGCCAAGTGCCACGCTGGCGATGACGCCGATCACTTCGATGAAGCATGCCAGCGCATAGGCGGCGTGAAGCCCGGTCCAGGCCGCGATCTTCTGCCAGAACCAGATCGAGGGAAAGCCGGCAAGGCCAGCGACCATCCACACCATGGCCTCGAAAACACGGCTGCCGCCGCCTTGCCGGACGATGGCGACCAGGAATGTCGCGGTCACCACATAGCCAAACCCGAACAGGCCGTAGGCGACGATGATCTTCATCAGCGATCGGTCTTTCGGCAGCGCCGGCTCGCGTGCGGCCTCGCCATCGGCGAGCGGGCCTTCGTCCGCCAACAGCGCGACGACCACGAAACCGCAGGCCGAAATTGCCGCCGACCACAACCAGCCAGCCGCCCAGCCGGCATGTTCGGCGACCAGCACCGCCATCATCGCCGCCGAGATCGCGATACCCAAGCCAACGCCGCCAAAATGCCACGCCTGCAGGTCGCTGCGTCCGGCCGCCGCGATATGGCTGAAAACGATGCTGGCCATGAACACCATGACGAAGGCGCTGGCCAGGCCGGCCAGAAAGCGGACGGCGAGAAAGGCGGCCATGGCGTCGGTCAACCCCATTACCGCAGCAAGGATGGTGCTGGCGCCAAGGCCGACCAACATCAGCTGACGCTCGCGTCCATGTGCCCAACCGCCCGCCGCGGCAAGCGCGCCGAGGAGATAACCAAGATAGTTGGCCGAGGCGATCCAGCCGGCATTGGCCGGCGACAGATGCAGTTCTTCCATCATGCCGGGCAGGATCGGCGTGTAGACGAAACGGCCGATGCCCATGGCGACGGCCATGGCGATCATGCCGGCGAAGGCGTAGCGTAGCGCTGTCGAGTTGGCTGATGTCATTGCAGCGCACAATAAATGCAGGGATTGCTGAAACAATCCGCCATCCGTTGGGCCAGTGCGGCCGCGGAATGCCACGTCGTGGTCGACCTGTCCTGAAACCGGAACGTGCGGCGCTTCCGCTCAGCAGCGCCCGCCGAAACTGGCGCGCAGTGAAGCGGTCTCATGCGCGGTCCGCCGTGCCGTCAGCCTGAACGGCACATCGCCGAGTTCGCGCTCCGACATGGTGTTCAGCACGGGATGCGAAAGCGGATCGGTCAGCCACCTCTGCGTGTCGCTCTCGCGGAGTGATTCGTACGGCGTGGTCGCGGCGAACAAGACCTTCAGCGATGACAATATCCTTGGCATTTTCGGCTCCGCCGGTCTGTCTCCCGTCGATAAAATCCGCCGTTTCGATGTGCCTTTCAATTGAGATTTCGGCCAGATCGGTTTAGAAAATCTCAAATGAGCGTGCTCAACCGCATCCACCTCAACGGCCTTCGCGCCGTCGAAACCGTCGCCCGTCTCGGATCGCTCGCAGCGGCGGCGAGCGAACTCAATGTTTCCGTCAGCGCCGTCAGCCAGCAGATAAGCCGCACCGAAAAGCAGCTCGGCCAGGCTCTATTCGAGCGCACGACGAGCGGCCTGGTGCTGACCGAATTCGGCACCGTGTTCGCGACCCGGCTCGGCGCGGGGTTTCGCGAGCTGGCCCAGGCGGTGGCGCTGGCCGATGAAGCGACACAATGCACATTGGTGGTTTCGGTGGCGCCGGCCTTCGCGTCGAAATGGCTGCTGCCCAGGCTATCGCGTCACTTCGACCGGCATCCCAACGTGCTGCTGCGCATCGACGCCTCGGTGCGGCCGGCCAATCTCGACCACTCCGACATCCATATCGCCATTCGGCTCGGCGACGGCAAATGGCCGGGCGGGCGAGCAGAACTGCTTTTGGCGCAGGAGGTCTTCCCGGTCTGCGCACCTGACATCGCCCGGAAATTGAGAGCGATCGAAGACCTTGCCCAGACCTGCGCCATCACCGACGAGCGGGCGATGATCAACTGGGAAAGCTGGTTCACCGCGGCCGGCGTCCAGCCCGTCACCTTCCAGAAGGGCGCGCGCTTCACCGATCCGATGCTGTGCCTGGAATCGGCCATTGCCGGCCATGGCGTGATGCTCGGCTGGCAGTTGCTGGCTGCCGATGCGCTGGCCGACGGGCGGCTGGTGGCGCCATTCGGAATCCGCGCCCAGAGCGGGCTCGGCTACTGGCTGGTGACTTCGGCGGAGAAGACCGAGAGCCGCAAGGTCCGCGACTTCAAGGCCTGGATCAAGGAGGAGATCGCGGCGACGATGGCGCAGTTCGGATCCGTGAAGATGGGCCACTCCGGCGCGATCGCGGTGGAAAGCACGGTGGCGCCGGTCTATGTAGATTGAGAAATCCAACAACGACGGCAGGCAGGATCATGACCACACATTCGCGCGGCGTTTCCGCATCGATCGACCCGGTGAAGCTCGACAGGCTGGCGGAAGTCGCCATCAAGGTCGGACTGCAACTGCAGCCCGGTCAGGATCTGGTGCTGACCTCATCGATCGCGGCCCTGCCGCTGACCAGGCGCATCGTCGAGCACGCCTACAAGGCCGGCGCCGGACTGGTGACGCCGATCTTCAACGACGACGAGATGACGCTGGCGCGCTACCGCTTCGGCGCCGATGCGGGTTTCGACCGCGCCGCCGGCTGGCTCTATGAAGGCATGGCGAAAGCCTTTTCGAACAATGCGGCGCGGCTGGCCGTGCGCGGCGAGGATCCCTCGCTGTTGTCGGCGCAAGACCCGACAAAAGTGGCGCGCGCCAACAAAGCAAACTCGATGGCCTACCAGCCGGCGCTGGAAAAGATCACCGGCTTCGACATCAACTGGAACATCGTCGCCTATCCGGACCTCGCCTGGGCCAAGCAGGTCTTCCCGGACGACGCTGACGATGTCGCGGTGGCCAAGCTCGCCGATGCCATCTTCGCCGCCTCGCGGGTCGACGTGGAGGACCCGATCGGCAACTGGAAGGCGCACAATGCGGCGCTGCGCGGCCGCACCGAATGGCTCAACGGCCACAATTTCCAGGCGCTGCATTTCACGGGACCGGGCACCGATCTGACTGTCGGGCTGGCGGACGGCCACGAATGGATGGGCGGCGCCTCGACCGCCAAGAATGGCATCACCTGCAATCCCAACATCCCGACCGAGGAGGTCTTCACCACGCCGCATGCGCGGCGCGTCGAGGGTCATGTCTCGTCGACCAAGCCGCTGTCCTACCAGGGCACGCTGATCGACGATATCTCGGTGCGGTTCGAAGAGGGCCGGATCGTCGAGGCAAAGGCATCGAAGGGCGAGGACGTGCTGAAGAAGGTGCTCGACACCGACGAAGGTGCGCGGCGCCTCGGCGAAGTGGCGCTTGTGCCGCATTCATCGCCGATCTCGGCCAGCGGCCTGTTGTTCTTCAACACGCTGTTCGACGAGAACGCCGCCTGCCACATCGCGCTCGGCCAGTGCTATTCGAAGTGCTTCGTCGACGGCGCATCGCTCAGCCAGGACGAGATTGCAGCGCGCGGCGGCAACAAGAGCTTCATCCACATCGACTGGATGATCGGTTCGGACAAGATCGACATCGACGGCGTCCATAAGGACGGCGCCCGCGTGCCGGTGATGCGCAAGGGCGAGTGGGCCTGACGGCACGGAGGGTCGGATGGCTTTCGACCTGGAGGTCAAGCGGATCTATGAACCACCCGCTTCCGATGACGGGCAGCGGGTTCTCGTCGACCGGGTATGGCCGCGCGGCGTCAGCAAGAAGGACGCAGCGCTGACGCAGTGGCTGAAGGACATCGCGCCGAGCGACGAGTTGCGCAAATGGTTCGGCCATGAGCCGGCTCGCTGGGCCGAGTTTCAGAAGCGATATCGCGCCGAGCTGGACGGCAATGACGAGGCGGTGACGCAACTGCGCGGACTGCTCCGCCAAGGTAAGGTAACGCTGCTCTACGGCGCGCATGATGAAGCGCACAACAATGCCGTGGCGCTGGCGGGATATTTGCGCGCGGGTTGAGGCTTCGTTTCGCAGCGTTGGCGATTGGCGAAAGCCGAGGCGACATCTGATCTCCCTCCTTGCGGGGAAGATGCCCGGCAGGGCAGAGGGGGTGCTGTCCCTCCAGCCTATCAATCAATCGCAGCGACCTGGATAGGTTTTCGCAAGAACGAAATTCGTTGGGGTTGGCGATCCTTCACACCCCCCCTCTGTCCTGCCGGCCATCTCCCCCGCAAGGGGGGAGATTGGCAGCGTTGCCGTCTCGCTGCTTACTTCACCGCCTGCTCATAAACATCAGCCTTGAACCCGACCAGAATCCGATCGCCCACCTCAAGCACCGGCCGCTTGATCATCGTTGGCTTGGCCAGCATCAGCGCCTTGGCCTTCTTCTCGTCAAGATCCTGCTTGTCCTTGTCCGGCAGTTCGCGAAACGTCGTGCTGCCCTTGTTGAGCAGCTTTTCCCAGCCGACCTTGCCGACCCAGCCGTTCAGCTTGCCGGCCTCGATCCCTTCGGCCCGGTAGTCGTGGAACCGGTACGGCACGTCATGGCCCTCCAGCCAGACGCGCGCCTTCTTGATCGTGTCGCAGTTTGTGATGCCGTACATGGTGATCGTCAAAGCGTGCTTCCCTCGGGCTGACCGTCGAATCCGTCCCGCGGCGCATGCAGTCACCCAACGGCAAAGAAGTCAACGACCGCCATTGCTGCTATCTCGACGAACGCCTGGTGTGGACGGATGCGCATGGCGGCCAGGGCATCGTCCCGGCCGCCATATTTGTCTTAACCCCTCACCGAGAGCGGGCTCCCGGAAGCCGTTTCGGCCTCAGTAGTAAAAGCGCTCTTCGGTGATCTTGCCGTTCTTGACCGTGTACAGGCCAACCTCATCCATGGTGACGCGCTCGCCAGTAGCCTTGGGCGTTATGTCGAACTTGAAGCGCACCGCGAACTGGTCGCCATTGACATAGGGGCCCTCGACCAAACCGCCATGCACTTCGTTGTTCTCCTGCCACCACTGGCCCTTCTGCTTGAGGGCAGCCTTGCCGCGGCTGACGGCCATCGGCCCGTCCATGGCTTCATAGCTGACGATATCGTCGGCATTGTACTTTTCGGCAGCACCCTCGTTATCACCCTGCTTGAGGCGTTCGGTGAAGTCCTTGGCAATTTCCGCGATAGTCATTTGGGTTCCTCCTGTTCCGACGCATAGCAAATAGGGGACAGCTTGGTGACCTGCCACTGCCGGGCCAGTCGTAGCTGACAATCCGTGTCAGGACGGTGATGCCGGGCAGAGTGGCTCTCGCAGGTTGCGGACAGAAGCCAATTCCGTAATTCTAGTTGGATGTGCAACCTCTACAACATCACCACAACGCAAGAGGCGGTCCGCCAATGGACACGCACATTGCGCGACGTCATCGGCAACCTTGAACCTTCGGTCGACATCTATCCAAATCAGGCCGGCCCGGTCGTTCGCAACACGCCAGATGGGAAGCGTGAGTTAGCTAAGCTGCTTTGGGGTTTGCCAACGCCGCCTGAGCGCATGAAAGGCAAGGCAGACTATGGCACCACGAACGTTCGCAATCCGCAATACTCGCACTGGCAACAGTTTGTGAGCGTCGAGAATCGATGCGTCGTGCCGGTGACCAGCTTTGCCGAACCCAGCCCTACCCCGAGCGACAAGGACCCGGAAACAGGGATCCAGCGCAATTTTTGGTTTGCCCGTGACGAAAGCCGACCCTTATTCTTCTTCGCTGGTTTCTGGACCCCTTGGCAGGGCGTTCGGAAGGTCAAGGATGGTCCTGGTGACTTCGAGTTGTACGCATTCATGACCACCAAGCCCAATGCAATCGTCGCGCCAATTCACGAGAAGGCTATGCCCGTGATCCTTACGACGTCGGAAGAGACGGAGGCTTGGCTGACAGCGCCGTGGTCAGAAGCACGGTATTTGCAGCGGACCGCGCCAGACGATGCGTTGATGATCGTCGAGAAGCCAGCCACACAAATCAAGTTTCCGCAACAGGCTCCGGTCCAAGGGTCTCTGTTCTAGGCTACAGGATCGGGCTCGGCAGCAGCCTCTTCAATCGTCGTCTCGCCAGATCACTCGGCGAACCATGCGAATTTCGACAAGACGTCTAACACGAATTTTCAGGCGCTCAGCAGCGCTCGGCAAGACTATGTCGGCATCAAGCTCGCGGAGCTTGCAGCGCTCGCACCGCATATGCCGTTCGACGTCCCAAAAGGGAATGTCACCGACAAGCTTTGCAAGGTCGCCGGGTAGATAGTGCCGGGTGATGTTGCAGTGCCGGCATCGGACACGAATGAGTTGCCCCACTTCGTGCGCGAGGCATAGCGTTTGCACATTTCGGCGCGGTCGGCTACTCAATTCCGGCATCAACCAAATTAGGAGTATTTTCCTATTTTAGTCAATTGCCGCTTAGTTCCATGGCCATTTATTCACATGTCGTTCGACCGCCCCGCGCGCACCGTGCAGCGACCTTGCGAAGGTGGAAGAGGCTAGCTCGAGAGCATGGGACAGCTGGCGCCACGGCGCAGGCTGACATGCGCCACGTCGCCTACGTTGAATTGAAAGCCATCGGCCCGGCGCGGTGCGTCGATCACCACGGGCATTCCCTCCCCAAGTTCGGCGTGCAAGCGCAGCGTGCGGCCGTGAAAGACGATGCTGTTGACGCGCGCCGGCGCCGTGCCCGGCGAGACTTCGGTCGTCGCCAGCAAATCCTCAGGACGCACGCCGATGGTACGCACGTCGCCTTTACCGGGTGACTGGCCGGTTTCAGAAATGGCTTCCAGCGCCAGTGTTCCGGCGGTGAAACGCAGGCGATCGCCGTCGCGGCCGATAAACCGCGACTGCAGGAGATTCATGGTGCCGATGAAGCTCGCCACGAACTTCGTGGCGGGCCGATCATAGAGTGTCGCCGGCGGCGCGATCTGCTCGATGCGGCCCTTGTTCATGACGACGATGCGATCGGAGATCGACAGCGCCTCGGTCTGGTCGTGGGTGACCATGACGAAGGTGGTGCCGAGCCGCGACTGCAGCCGCTTCAGTTCCACCTGCATCTGTTCGCGCAGATGCGCATCGAGCGCCGACAGCGGCTCGTCGAGCAGCAGCACGCGCGGCTCGCAGACGATGGCTCGGGCAAGTGCCACGCGCTGGCGCTGGCCGCCCGACAATTCCAAGACCCGGGCGCGAAGCTTGTCGGCGAGACCGACCATGTCCAAGGCTTCGCCGACGCGTTTTGCCTGCTCGCTGCCGGAGAGCTTGCGCAGCGACAGGCCGAAGCCGACATTCTCGGCGACGTTCATATGCGGAAACAGCGCATAATCCTGGAACACGGTGTTGACCGGCCGGTCGAAAGGCCGAAGCGCCGTGATGTCGCGCCCGTCAAGCAGCACCTTGCCGCTTGACGGGCTTTCGAAGCCGGCGATGACGCGCAGGCTGGTGGTCTTGCCGCATCCCGATGGCCCGAGCAGCGTAATGAACTCGCCGCTGACAATGTCGAGATCGACGGCGTCGAGCCCGACGATGCCGCCGGGAAAGATCTTCGAGATCGCCTGCAGCCGGACCAATGCGTTCGGCAATTCCGGACGGAAAACCGCTTCGCACTTTTCCTGGAATTGCCCTGTTGGATCAGGCGCCATCGCGAACCTCGGACGGTTTCGTGGTGTTGACCCAGAGGATCTGGCACTGCTCGGCGCCCGGATTGCGGAAGGCATGCAAGAGCGTGCTCTTGAAGGCAAAGCTGTCGCCCTCCTTCAGCACGTATTTTGTCGAATCCACCACCAGTTCGACTTCGCCCGCCAGCACATAGCCGAATTCATGGCCGGCATGCGCATAGGCTTCCGCCGTGCCGCCATTGGCCTCCACGGTCACCAGCATGCCGGTCAGCGTCGCGCCTGGCGGCGACAGCAGCGCCTTGGCGATGCCTTCGGATTTGACGGGAATCGCGCGGCGGCTGTTGGCGCGCACGCAATAGAGATCATTGACTGCGTCGTTGCCGTCGGCGATCAGCGCCGACGGCTCGATGTCGAGTGCTGCCGCAAGCGGCCAGATCACCTTGACACGCAGCGATGACATGCCTCGCTCGATCTGGCTCAGCGCACCGATCGACACTCCGGCTTTTGCCGCCAGTTCGGCCAGCGAAAGGCCGCGCTCCAGCCGCAGCGCCCGCACCCGCCGGCCAACGCGGACGTCTGCATCGTCCTTGGGCTTCTCGGTTGCATCGTCCAGCAAATCCATGCGTCGGTCCTCGTTTTCTTCCCCTTCTCCCCTTGTGGGAGAAGGTGGATCGGCGCGCTAGCGCCGAGACGGATGAGGGGTGGGTGACGGATCGCCGTCATTGCCAAGCTGGAGCACCCCTCATCCGTCGCCTTCGGCGACACCTTCTCCCACAAGGGGAGAAGGGAAGACCAGCCTCACCCGCCAGCCTTCACCTTTTCGAACATCTTGGCCATATCGTCATTCTGTTTCATCGGACCGGTGAAGATCGTGCTCTTCAGCATCACTTCCGGATCGGACGGCAGTTGCAGCTTGTCCAGGTCTTCCTTCGGCACGCCGGCGAAGGCGGTGCTGAGCGAGCTGCCATAGCCGTAGGCCTGGATCAGATACTTACCCGAGTCGGCATCCAGCCGGCTGTTCATGAAATCGTAGGCGAGGTCGACATTCTTGGCGTCCTTGAGCATGACGAAGCCGCAGGCCCAGGTCAGCATGCCTTCCTTCGGTTTCATGAACTCGACCGGCACGCCCTGCTTCTTCAGCGAGGTGGCCGATGCATTCCAGGTCATGGCGGCGACCAGCTGGCCGCTGGCCAAGGCCTGTTCGACCGAGGTCATGTCGGTTGTGTAATTGGAGAGCAGCGGACGCTGCTCGCGCAGTTTCGCCGCCACCTTGTCCATTTGCTCCGGCGTCATGTCGAACGGATTGACGCCGGCCAGAAGCGCGGCAACGATCGGCGTGTCATGCACGGCGTCGATGGTCGCCATGCGGCCGGCATACTGCTTGTCCCACAGCAGGTTCCAGCTCGCTTCCGGGTTCTTCACCAGATCGGTGCGGTAGAGGATCGAGGTGTTGCCCCAGTCCCACGGCACCATCCAGACCTTGCCGTCGCCGGCCTGCAGATCGGGCAGGTTCTTGAACACCGGGAAGATCGAATCCCAGTTCTTGATGCGCTTGGTGTCGATCGGCTGCAGCAGGCCTTCCTTGTTCCAGCGCGCCACCTTGTCGTAGCAGGGATGCGCGATATCGGGACGGAAGCCGGCCTTGACCTTGGTGAAGGCGTCATCGTCGTCACCGAATATGGAAGCCTCGACGCCATCGGGGTGCGCGGCGAGGAAACTCTTGTTGAAGTCGGGCAGTTCATAGCCCGACCAGGTGAAATATTGCAGCTTGTCGCCGGCGAAAGCGACGGTCGACGACAGCGCCAACGCCAAAGCGGCGAGGCCGGCCCGGGCCGTCTTTCCGGATATCAGGTCGCCGGATATCAGGTCGAATGCCATTGCAGTTCTCCTCTCTTGGTTTGTTTTGGTTGTGATGGATTCGCGGGTCGCGGCGCGGTCGCTGACAGGCCGCGATGGCGAAGGATCTCGGCAAGGCCGGCGATGACGAAGGACACCGCCAGGATCGACGTGCCCAGCGCCATGACCGTCGGCAGCGACTTCGGAAACCGCAGCTGGCTCCAGATGTAGAGCGGCAGCGTCGGCTCGGTGCCGGCAAGGAAGAAGACGACGATGAATTCGTCGAACGATATCAGGAAGGCCAGCATGAAGGCCGAAACGATGGCCGGCAGGCTGAGCGGCAGCATCACCCGCCGGAAGGTTGTCCCGTCGGACGCGCCGAGGTCGAGGGCGGCCTCGCGAATGGTCTTCGGGATGGCGGCGAAGCGGCTGCGCATGATCACCACGGTTGTCGGCAGCGCCACCAGTATGTGGCCGAGCACGATGGCGATGCGCGACGGTCCGAGGCCGATGAGGTTGATCAGGATCAGCAGCGATATGCCGACGATGACGCCCGGGATCAGGATCGGCAGCCGGGCGATGGCGCTGATGGTGGCGGCCAGCGGCGAGCGGCCATAGAGGTCCATGTAGGACACGGTGATGCCGCAAAGCGTGGCGCCCGTGGCGGCAATGATGCCGATGACGAGGCTGTTGACGAGCGCGCCGGACAGCGCCGAATTGCCGTACAAAGTCGCGTACCATTGCAAGGTGAAACCTTGCAGCGGAAACGCCGCCTGGATCGAGTCGTTGAAGGAAAACAGCGGGATCAGCAGCACCGGCAGATAGAGGAAAAACAGATAGGCGACGACGTAGACGCCAAGCCAGCGGCCGCCACCTTGCGTGCGCGCGCTCATGTGCGGCTGCCAAATCTGCGGTCGGTGAAGCGCGCGACCAGCACCACCGCCAGGATCACCAGCATGACGGCTACGGAGAGTGCTGCTCCAAACGGCCAGTCATTGGCCTTGCCGAACTCAGCCTGGATCAGCGTGCCGATCATCGTGGAGGCCGGGCCGCCGACGAGCGCCGGCGTGACATAGTCGCCGACGGTCGGCACGAAGACGACGAGCGCGGCGGCCAGCACGCCCGGCATCGAATTGGGCAACACAACCCGGCGGAAAGAGGTGAACGGCCGCGCACCGAGATCGGAAGCAGCCTCGAGCAGGGATTTCGGGATGGTGTCCAGCGCCACATAGATCGGCAGGATGGCGAATGGCGCGTAAGCATGAGCCAGCGTGACGACGACGGCGGCCGGCGTGTTGAGAAAGGCCAGCGTCGGCTCCGACCAGATGCCGGTTTCGATCAGCGCCGAGTTCAACACACCATTGTAGGCGAGCACGATCTTCCAGGCGAAGACGCGCAGGAGATAGCTGGTCCAGAACGGCAGCGTCACCAGGAACAAGAGCAGACCGCGCCGCCGCCCGGCGTGGAAAGCGAGATAGTAGGCGACGGGATAGGCAGTGACGACCGTGGCCAGCGTGACCAGCGCGGCAATCACCAGCGAGCGCAGCGTCACCGTCCAGTAGAGCGGATCGGAGATGACGGTGGCGAAGTTGGACAGGCTGAAGCCGGCGCCTAGAAGAGAGCCGTCATTGTTGCGGAAGGCGAGGAAAAGCACGAGGCCGAGCGCAAACAGGATCAGCAGGAAGGTGACGGCCGCGCCCGGCAGCAGCATGGCGAAGCTGAAGCCCGATGAAGACCGGGCCTCTGGCATCTGGTTTGCAACAAGGGTCGACATCGACCTGCTCGGTTTTTGAAATTAACTGAGACTTTTTCATATTTATGAAACTGTCAAGTGAAATCCTGTCGGCTAGAGCTTTTGGTAATACTTCCATTCTTCATGGCCGCGCGCATTTCACATTCTTGAACAAGCGCTTCAGTTTTCACGGGAGCGTGAACCGCGAAGGTGGAGTCTCACAAGGGAACGCGGCACCCTTGATTGCCAATGACGGGATAGACCTTTGAGAGGAATCCGGTGAAAGTGCCGCGCCGATCCGGCCAAGCGCATTTTCGATCATTCGGAGGACCCAACGCCATGACCAACCTGACACATCTGCCGGCCGAAGGCCTGTTCGTCGGGCGCGCCGGGAGCAGCGATGCCTCGCATCCCATGGTTGTCACCGTGCGTGACGGCACCGTCTTCGACATCACGTCGAGCACGGCGCCGACCGTGCGCGACGTCTGCGAAATGGCCGACCCGGCAAAGCATGTGCGCTCGGCCGAGGGCAAGCCGATCGGATCGCTCGACGACATTGCCGCCAACAGCTTCGAGGCCGCGCGCGATCCGGCCAAGCCGTATTTGCTGTCCCCGGCCGACCTGCAGGCGATCAAGGCGTCGGGCGTGACCTTTGTCGTCAGCCTGCTCGAACGGGTGATCGAGGAACAGGCGCGCGGCTCGGCGGAAAAGGCCGACGCCATTCGCGCCGATATTGCCGGGCTGATCGGCCACGATCTTTCGAAGCTCAAGCCCGGTTCGCCGGAAGCCATGGAGATCAAGGCCAAGCTGATCGCGCGCGGCGCCTGGTCGCAATATCTGGAAGTGGGCATCGGCCCCGATGCCGAGATCTTCACCAAATGCCAGCCGATGGCTTCGGTCGGCTTCGGCGCCGATGTCGGCCTGCATCCGGTGTCGACCTGGAACAATCCGGAGCCGGAGATCGCCATGATCGCCGCCTCGAGCGGCAGGATCGTCGGCGCCACCATCGGCAACGACGTCAATCTGCGCGATGTCGAAGGGCGTTCGGCGCTGCTGCTCGGCAAGGCCAAGGACAACAACGCCTCCGCATCACTCGGCCCCTTCATCCGCCTGTTCGACGACACGTTCACGATCGCCGACGTGAAGAACGCGGTCGTGCGCCTGAAGGTCGAAGGCGAGGACGGGTTCTCGCTGGAGGGCGCGAGCTCGATGGCCGAGATCAGCCGCTCGCCGGAAGAACTGGTTGCCGCCGCCATGGGGCCGCACCACCAGTATCCGGACGGGCTGGCGCTTTATCTCGGCACCATGTTCGTGCCGTCGAAGGACCGCGGCGAAAAGGGCAAGGGTTTTACCCACAAGGTCGGCGACATCGTCACCATCTCGTCGGAGAAATTCGGCGCGCTGGTCAACCGGGTGCGGCTGTCGCCCGATTGCCCGCACTGGACCTACGGCGCCAGCCATTTGATGCGCGATCTCGCGAAGGCCGGCCTGATCTAGCGGTTTCTTCAAGCGGTTCGGTCCTGAAGGGCAGCTATCGCTTGTGGAGCATGCAGCGCCGATCGCACAACCCGCTCGGCTGAGCCTCGACGCCAATCATCCGGCTGCCCGGGAAAACCGTCCCAACTGATGCAATCTGATGGGACCGCTGATGGCGCCGCGTCAGCCGACAACTACATCTGCAGATGGAGGCTTGCCATCCGTCGAAAAAGGGAATGCTCTGAGGCATCCGAGCGGCGCTGGCAAAAGACGCAATCCGGCTGACGCCGGAACAAGGGACGGATCATCTTCAACCGGGAGGAAATCAAATGCTGACAAGACTGAGACTTGTGCTCTACGGACTGCTGGTCGCGCTGACGCTCGTTCCGGCGGCGGCGCAGGCCAAGACGTTCTACTGGATTTCACATGGCGGCCCAGCCGATCCGGTCTGGACCTACTTCCTGGCCGGCGCCAAGCAATGGGCCAAGGACACCGGCAACACCGTCAACACCTCGTTCCACAATGGCGACGTCGCCTCGCAGCAGGAAGCGGTTCGCGCCGCCCTCTCCGCCAAGGCCGACGGCATCGTCACCACCAGCCCCGATCCGGGCAGCCTTGTCGAGATCGTCAAGGAGGCCCGCGCGGCCAATATCCCGGTCATCAACTTCAACACGCCCGATCCCAAGGCCAATTTCAACGCCTATGTCGGCGGCGACAACGTCACCTTCGGCAAGCATTGGGCGCAGTATCTGGTCGACAAGGGCCTGGTGAAGAAGGGCGACTTCGTCTGGATGCCGGTCGAGATTCCCGGCGCCACCTATGGCGTCCAGGAAGAGGAAGGCATCAAGAGCGTCTTCGGACCGCTCGGCATCACCTATGAAGTGACCGAAGCGACGCTCGACCAGGCCGAGGTGATCAACCGCATGGTCGACTACCTCACCGCCCACAAGGGCAAGGTGAAGGCGATCATCGGCCTTGGCGATCTGGTCACCGGCTCGATCAAGCGGGTATTCGACCAGGTCGGGGTCAAGCCCGGTGAAATTCCGGTCGTCGGTTGGGGCAACTCGCTCGACACAACGCAGGAAGTGCTGAACGGCTATGTCAATGCCGGCCAATGGCAGGACCCGCAGGCAACCAGCTATGTCGCGCTCTCGCTCGCCAATATGGCCGCGTCAGGCATTCCTCCGGGCTTCAACGTCATCACCGGCGCGCTCTATGAAAAGGACACCGCCGAGGTCTACGACAAGATCCTGTCGGGTAAATAAGATCCGAGACCGAGACGGTCGCGATCGCACCCGCGGTCGCGACTGTCTGTCCATTCGCCGAGCCTGGCTGGATTCCGGTGCAGCGCTCCGCCTCTCCAATCATGTCGCGGGTTATCAGTGGAAAATCATTCGCTCGTCCAACGCCTGATCGCGCGGCCGGAATTCGGTCCCTTCGTGCTCCTGGTCGTCGAAATCGGCGTTTTCTGGAGCTTCAATCACGACTTCCTGTCGCCGCAGAACATCTCCAATACGCTGGCATTCACGGTCGAGCTCGGCCTGATCGCGCTGGCGATGACATTGCTGATGACATCGGGCGAATTCGACCTGTCCGTCGGTTCCCTATTCGGTTTCTCGCCGGTGCTGATGTGGACGCTGTTCAATGCCGGCGTCACCTCGCTGGAGATGGGCTTCGTCGTCGCGCTGGTGGTCGCAGCCTTGATCGGACTGGTCAACGGCTGGTTCGTCACGCAGCTCAAGATCCCGTCCTTCCTGGTCACGCTCGGCATGTTGCTGGTGGTGCGCGGCAGCGCCCTTTTCATCACCGACGGCTTCCCACAGCGCACCTGGAGCGCCGAGGGCAGCTGGCTGGCGGAAGCGCTGGTCGGCGACTTCTTCATCGGGCCGTTTCGCATCTACATGTCGCTGTTCTGGTTTATCGCCGCGGCGATCGCGCTCGGCTACGTGCTGACGCAAAGCCGAACCGGAAACTGGATCCAGGCGGCGGGCGGCAATCCCAACGCGGCGCGCGCCCGCGGCGTCAACGTCAACCGCGTCAAGATCGGCCTGTTCGTGCTGTCATCGGTCATGGCCTCGCTTGCCGGCGTCATCTCCTCGCTGCGCACCTCCGCCGCCAACCCCAACAGCGGCACCGGTTACGAGCTCGAAGTCATCGCCATGGTGGTGATCGGCGGCACGGCGCTGACCGGCGGGCGCGGCACCATCATCGGCACCGTGCTCGGCATCCTGATCCTGCGCGTGATGCGCAACGGCATCGTGCTGATCGGCGTGCCCGGCCTTGCCTACAACATCTTCATCGGCGCGATCATCCTTGGCATGATGGCGCTTCATTCATGGCTGGAACGCCGGCACCAGGCAGGGACTTGAACCATGGCCGAGCCACTGATCCGCATGCAGAACATCCGCAAGTCCTATGGCCGCGTGCAGGCGCTCGAGGACGCCAACTTCCATGTCAACGAACGCGAGATCGTCGGCCTGCTCGGCGACAATGGTGCCGGCAAGTCGACGCTGATCAAGGTGCTCTCGGGTGCCGTGCCGCTGACCAGCGGCGACATCTTCATCCGCGGCAAGAAGGTCGCCCTGCGCAGCACAAGCGACGCCATCGCCCACGGCATCGAGACCATCTACCAGGACTCGGCGCTGGTCACGCAGCTGTCGATTGCGCGCAATCTGTTTCTTGGGCGCGAGCCGATCAAGCCGCCGCGCTTCCTCAACCGCATGGACCAGGAGGCGATGAACACTGTCGCCCGCGACCTGCTCAAGCAGGTCGGCATTTCGAAGAACATCCCGCCGACGACGCCGATCGGCTCGCTCTCCGGCGGCGAGCGCCAGGCAGTGGCGATCGCGCGCGCCATGCATTTCGACAGCGACCTCATCATCCTCGACGAACCGACCAACAATCTCGGCGTTGCCGAAACACAGGGCGTGCTGAGCTTCGTGCGCAGCGCGCGCGATTCCGGCCATTCCTGCATCTTCATTGCGCACAACATCCATCACGTCTTCCAGGTGGTCGACCGCATCGTCGTCATGCGCAGGGGCAAGGTGGTCGCCGACGACATCGACCCGAAGACGACAACCGTGGCGGAAGTCGAACGGATCATCACCGGCATGTCGGACAAGGAAATCCGCGACGCCGTCGCCGACGGCAAGCCGCCGCACTGAAGACGGGCGGAAGCCGTCTTGCCGAAGCAGCCGAATGGACATCGCGGTGATGGGTGGCGATCACCCACCACTCAGACCACATCGCCTGCCACATCATCGGTCTGGTGCGCCATGGCATCGGCGCATAGGGTTGCGGCATGAAGGCCACCGTCTCCGATATCGCCAGGACCTGCGGGCTCTCGACGGCAACGGTCGACAGGGTGCTCAACAATCGGCCGGGCGCCAGCGCCGCCAACCGGCAGCGCGTCATGGAGGCCGCCAAGCAGCTCGGCTATCTGCCGGTCGCCGACCAGGTGACGCTTCCCTCCAAGCCCGCAAACCTCGAATTCTTCCTGCCGATCGGCAGCAACGCCTTCATGCAGGATCTGGCAAGATACATCGAAGACTATGCGTCGCGCCTGCCGCTCGTCGCTTCCTGCCGGATCCACAATCTAGCCGGCATATCGCCGAACGCGCTGCAGACAGCCGTCGAGAACCTGTCGCTGCGGGCCAATGGCGTCGGTGTCATCGCCATCGACCATCCGCGAACCCGCAACATCCTGCGCGACATCGTCGACACCGGCATCCGCCTGGTGACGCTGGTGTCCGATATTCCGGCCGCTCCCCGCTCGGCCTATGTCGGCATCGACAACCGCATGGCGGGACGGACGGCGGCGCTTTTGATGGGACGTTTCCTCGGCGGCCGTGAGGGCCGCCTGGCGATGGTCGTCGGCTCGCGCTCCTATCGCGGCCATGAGGAACGCGAAATGGGCTTCCGTTCCGTGCTCGGCGAGGAGTTTCCCAACCTGACCATCAGCAGCGCTGTCGAGATCAATGACGAGCCCGATGTCAGCTATGCCGAGACGATGAAGGCGCTGCGCAACGAGCCGGAACTGCTCGGCATCTATTGTGTCGGGGCCGGACGCTCCGGCGTCGCGAAAGCCATCCGGGAAGCCAGGCCAAATCGCAAGCCGGTGTTCATCTGCCACGATCTGACCAAGGAAACACGCGGCTATCTCGTCGATGACCTCGCCGATGTCGTCATCGACCAGAACGCCAGGCTGATCGCCGAACAGTCGGTCATCCGCCTGCTTGGCTCGATTGCCTCATCGGCGCCTTATCTCACCCGGAAATTCATCGAACCGCGCCTGATCTTCAGGGAAAACGTTCCGGTTCAATAGGTTAGCGCGCCTGCGCAAGGCGGCTTTGTTCGGATTTGTAGGAGGATTGACGGGTGCTGCGGCAATTCTGCACACCTGCTATGCAACTTTTATGGTTGCCGAATCATTGGGCAACTCGTAGGTTCTGGTTGTCGGCCATCTACTCCTCCCAGATGCGATGCCGGCGCTGAGTGGGGTGCACCTCCTCCCGCACCACATTCGAAATCGAGCCCGCTGCCACCTCCTCCCGGCAGCGGGCTTTTTTCGTTCCGTTGGCAGGAATTGCAGTGCTGCCCGGCGCCAAAGGGCACCAGGCATCGCCTAGACCGCACGACAAGTTGAATGGAACGCGCGGCCGATCACTTCAGCTGGCGGCAGTGCCCCGGAAAGAAACAATCAGCCCCTCGGCCATGCGCACGAACTGCGCGCTTGGCCCTTCGGCGCCCACGGTCTGCACGCTGACACGCGCGCCCTCGAACAGCAGCGACAGCGTATCGGCGAGCAGTTCTGCCTGACCGATGCCGGCATCCCGGCACAGCGCCACAAGACGTTCGCGCTGGGCTTCCTTGAGTTCCTTGATCACGCGTCGGGCCGGATGGTCGGGCTCGGTCAGCTCGGCCGCGGCATTGGCCATGTCGCAGCCGCGACCATCGGCATTGAGCATGGCGGCCGCCTTGCGAACCCAGGCGTGAAGCTGCGCGAGCTTGTCGCCCGGAAATTCGGCCTCGAAGGCTTCCCACATCGCGCCGGCCTTGGACGCATTGGCGCGCAGGCATTCGACGATCAGATCGTCCTTGGATTCGAAGTGACGATAAAGCGTCATCTTGTTCGTGCCGGCAGCTTCGGTGATGGCGTCGACGCCAACGCCTTTGATGCCGTGCTTGTGGAACATGTCACGCGCCGTCTCCAGGATCCGATCCCGGGGACGAGGGCGCTCCACGACGCCGTCTGTCATCATGATCTCCTTTCGTTTCCTAAAAACCCTCGGCCACCTCTTGACTAGGGTGTTACCGGTCTGTAACTATGCAAATGTTACTTACTGGTAACACCTATGTCGCCCGTCGTCAATAACAAGACCGTGAACTGGTCCTGCCAGATCGAGGGGTGGAAAAACTGCCAATCATGCGGCCTCGGCCGGTGAAGAGATGAAAAAACGGTTCGCGAGCATGGGCTGCGAATCGACAGACAAGGAGCCGGCCAATGCCACAGCGCCGCGATCTTACCATAGATGAGGCCGTCCGGGATCCGATGATCCGGCTGGTCATGAAAGCAGATGGGGTCGATCCCCGCGCCTTCGAGACAATGCTTCGCTCGCTCGCCAATGGGCAGCGTCGCAAGGTGCCGCTGCTGCGTTCGCTGGAAGCTTCCAGCGACGAGCGCGGCCAAAAACTGTCCAGGCTTGCCAGTGCCTTCGGCAGGGCAAGAGCAGCCGGCGAGGCATGTGTGTCGTGGTAAACTTTTTCATCCATCGTCCGATCTTCGCCTCGGCGATCGCCATCATCATGGTGCTCGCCGGGACGATTTGTTATTTTCTGCTGCCGGTCTCGCAGTTCCCCGACATCACACCGCCGCAGGTCGTGGTCAGCGCCCATTATCCGGGCGCCAGCGCGCAGGTCGTCGCCGATACGGTGACGACGCCGCTGGAACAGCAGATCAACGGCGTGCAAGGCATGACCTACATGTCGTCGACGAGCTCCAATGACGGCTCCTCGACCATCACCATCACCTTCGATGTCGGCTATTCCTTGAGCACGGCCGCCGTCGACGTCCAGAACCGCGTCTCGCAGGCGGCCTCGTCGCTGCCGGCGATCGTCAACCAGGGCGGCGTGACGATCAAGAAGCAGAACCCGAATTTCGTTCTGATCGTCAATCTCACCTCGCCCGACAGTTCCGTCGATCCGGTGGCGCTCTCGAACCTTGCCTATCTGCAGGTCGTCGATCCGCTGAAGCGGCTGCAAGGCGTCGGCGACGTACAGATCTTCGGCGAGCGGCGCTATTCGATGCGCGTCTGGCTCGACCCGGACAAGCTCGCCAATCTCGGCATCACCGCCGTCGACGTCCAGAATGCCATCGCGGAACAGAACGTCCAGGTGGCGGCCGGCAAGATCGGCCAGTCGCCGGCCCCGGCCGGCACCGCCTTCGAGATGCAGGTCAACGCCGTCGGCCGCTTGAGCGACCCGAAGGAATTCGGCGACATCGTCGTGCGCGCCAACACCGACAGCGGCTCGCTGGTGCGGCTGCGCGACGTTGCCCGCATCGAGCTCGGCGCGCTGCAATATTCATCGTCGGCCTTCTTCGGCAAGGATCCGACCGTGGTGCTCGCCGTCTACCAGATGCCGGGCTCCAACGCGCTCGATCTGCAGCAGCGCGTCAAGGACAAGATGCAGGAGCTGTCGGGCCGTTTCCCCAAGGGCGTTTCCTACGCCATGCACTACGACACGACGCGCTTCGTCTCGGCGTCGATGCATGACGTGCTGATCACGCTCGGCGAAGCCCTGGTGCTGGTCGTCGCCGTGGTGTTCGTCTTCCTGCAGAGCTGGCGCACGACCATCATTCCAACCATCGCCATCCCGGTTTCGCTGGTGGCGACGCTCGTGGTCATGGAGATGCTCGGCTTCTCGCTCAACATGCTCTCGCTCCTCGGCATGGTGCTGGCGATCGGACTTGTCGTCGACGATGCCATCGTGGTGGTCGAGAACGTCGAACGACAGCTCGAGGCTGGGCTGAAACCGCTGGCGGCGACCAAGGCCGCCATGGCCGAAGTCACCGGCCCGATCATCGCCACCACCGCCGTCCTGATGGCGGTGTTCGTGCCGGTCGCCTTCATTCCCGGCGTCTCGGGGCGGCTCTACAACCAGTTCGCGCTGACAGTGGCGATTTCGGTCGGCATCTCCGCCTTCAACTCGCTGACGCTCAGCCCGGCGCTCAGTGCCGCTTTCCTGCGCTATCGCCAGGGCACGCAGTTCGTGCTCTTCCGCTGGTTCAACAGTGGCTTCGACAAGCTGTCGCATGCCTACGCCCATGGCGTGCGCTTCCTCATCCGCCTGCGCTGGATCATGCTCGGCCTGTTCGCAGCCGGACTGGTCGCCACCTACTTCGTCTGGCAGAAACTGCCCTCGACCTTCCTTCCGGTCGAGGACCAGGGCTACTTCTTCGTCGTCATCCAGCTGCCCGACGGCGCCTCGCTGGAACGCACCGACGCGGTGGCCAAGAAGGCGCGCGACATCCTGCAGGCGACGCCCGGCGTCGACATCGTCGGTTCGATCAGCGGCCTGAACTTCCTGACCAGTGCTGCGCAGTCGAACTCGGCGGTCGAATTCGCCATCCTGAAACCCTGGGAGGAGCGCGGTCCCGACCAGAGCGCCTCCAAGCTCGTCGCCGACGTGCGCGGCAAGCTGATGCAGATTCCGGAGGCCTTTGCGCTGAGCTTCGATCCGCCTTCCATCCCTGGTATCGGCACCACGGGCGGCTTCGAATTCGTCGTCGAGGATCTCACCGGCCGTGGCAGCACAGCCCTCAACGATGCGACGCAAGCCGTGATCGCCGAGGCGCGCAAGCAGCCGGAAATCAATCCGCAGCAGCTGTTCTCGCCGTTCTCGACGTCGACGCCGCAGTTCAACTACGACCTCGACCGCTCCAAGGCGAAGCTGCTCGGCCTCAACCTGCCTGACGTGTTCAACACGCTGCAGATCTATCTCGGCTCGCTCTACGTGAACGACTTCAACCTGTTTGGCCGCACCTTCCGGGTGACCATCCAGGCCGACAAGGACGCACGCGCGGGTGCTGCCGACATTTCTCGGCTCTATGTGCGCAATGCTTCCGGCGGCATGGTGCCGCTCTCGACGCTGGGCAAGTTGGTGCCGTTCGTCGGACCGGAAACCGTGCCGCACTACAACAACAATGCATCGGCCTCGATCAACGGCGGTGCCGCACCGGGCTTCTCCTCGGGCCAGGCGGTCGCCGCCATGGAACGGGCTGCCGCAACGGCCCTGCCGAGGGATTTCGGTTTCGAATGGACCGGCATCACCTTCCAGGAACTCAAGGCAGGATCGATCGCATCGGTCGTCTTCGGCCTCGCCATCGTCTTCGTCTTCCTGATCCTGGCGGCGCAGTATGAGAGCTGGGCGATGCCGTTCATGGTGCTGCTGGCGGTACCGCTGGCCTTGTTCGGCGCCTTCGCGGCGCTCTCGGTGCGCGGCATGCAGATCGACGTCTATTCGCAGATCGGCTTCGTCATGCTGATCGGACTGGCGGCGAAGAATGCCATCCTGATCGTCGAGTTCGCCAGACGGCGGCGCGAGGAGGGCTTGAGCATCGTCGAGGCGGCGATGGAAGCCGCGCGTCTGCGGCTGCGGCCGATCCTGATGACGGCCTTCGCCTTCATCCTCGGCGTGCTGCCGCTGATGTTCGCGACCGGCGCCGGTGCATCGAGCCGCCAGTCGATCGGCACCACCGTGTTTGGCGGCATGGTCGCCGCGACCATCCTGTCGCTGGTGTTCGTGCCGGTCTTCTACGCGGTCATCGAACAGCTGCGCGAACGCCGCGAAAGCGGCGAGCCGGCCTCACAACATTCTGAACCAACTGCCGAAACCGCCTTCCCTCCCCTGGCGGAAGCGGCCGAATAAGATTGGAGACTGATCATGCGTAAATGGAAAATCGCTTTGGGAACGGCTGTCGCGCTGGGCGCGATCTCGGTGGCGAGCGTTCACCTGCTCGACATGGGTAATTTGAGCCTCAATGCCGGCACGGCCGGAGCGGCGCCCGCCCCGGCGGCGTTCGTCATGCCGGTACCGGTGGCAAGCGTCGTCAAGAAGACGATCCCGATCTACCTCGACTATGCCGCGCGGATCGAACCGATCCGCAGCATCACGCTGCAGGCGCGCGTGCCTGGCTACCTGCAGGAACAGACAGCGCAAGACGGCGCCGATGTCCGGCAGGGCGACCTTCTCTACAAGATCTCGCCCGACGACTTCCAGGCCGCTCTCGACCAGGCGCAAGCCCAGGTCCAGCGCGACACGGCAACGCTCGACTATGCACGGTCCAATCTCGGACGTGGTAGCGAACTTGCCAAGAGTGGCTATCTGGCCAAGGACAGCTTCGACCAGCGCACCAGCACCTTGCGCGAGGCACAAGCATCGCTGGCGCTCAATCAGGCGGCAGTGCGCACGGCGGAACTCAACCTGAGCTACTCGCAAATCCATGCGCCGTTCAACGGGCGTCTGGGCCGCAACCAGGCCTCGGTCGGGACGCTGGTCAGCGTCGCCGGCACGGTGCTCAACACGCTGGTGCAGCTCGACCCGATCTACGTCACCTTCAATCCGAGCGAGACGGACCTGACCGAGATCGAACAGGCCCGCGCTGCCGGCCCGATCGAAGTCGAGGTGCTGCTTCCGGGTCAAACCGAGACCAGCCAGAAGGGCGAACTCACCTTCATCGACAACACGGTCGACCACTCGACCGGCACCATCACCGCGCGCGCCACGATCGGCAACGCCAAGTTCACGCTCATGCCCGGACAATATGTCCGGGTGCGGCTGCACATCAAGCAGCAGCCCGATGCGCTGATGGTGCCGCAGACGGCGCTGGGTTCGAGCCAGCTCGGCAAATATCTCTACGTCGTCGGCAAGGGCAACACGGTCGACCAGCGGCTGGTCTCGCTCGGGCCGACCAGCGGCGACCTGGTGGCCATCCTGAGCGGCGTCTCCGAAGGCGACCAGGTGATAACAGGCAATCTGCAGAAGATCGGACCTGGAATGCCGATCTCGCCACTGCCACAGAAACCGGCTACCTGACACCCCCGCAGGCCCGGTTTCCGCGCGGCGCCCTCGACCTTTTCTCAGGTCGCGGGCGCCGTTTTCACGAGCAGGCCGACAAGAGCGGCCACGTCGGCGCGATCGGCCTGGGCCGACGGCATGAAAGCGCAATAGGGGTGACCGGAGGCGCACCGAGACCGGCGACAGCGCGATCAGGCGGCCTGCGTCCAGATCGGTCTGCGCCATCCGCATCACGGATCGCGTTGCCCTAGCGAAAATGAAAAATCCGAAAATGGCGTCTTGTTAGATTGTCGACAATCTGATTGTCTTACCCTCTGTTCTCGCTGGAGGGCCGGATGGGGAAGACGGATTTCAGTCCGATTGCCGACACCACGCGCCGCGCCGAAATCGTGGCGCTGCTCAGGCGCGCGATCCTGACCGGCCAGTTGGCGCCCGGCCAGAAGCTCAACGAGCTCAGGATCTCCGAACAGATGCGGGTCAGCCGCGCGCCATTACGCGAGGCGATGCGCGAGCTGGTGCAGGAAGGCATCCTGACCAGCATTCCCTATGCCGGCACCTTCGTCATCGATGTCACCGCCAAGGACATCGACGACGCCTATTCGCTCAACAAGGTGCTGGACGAGTTCGCGATCGAACAGACATGGCCACAGCGCGACCAGCGTTTCTTCGACGAGCTCGACCGCCGCCATGAAGCGGTGAAGCAGGCGACACGCGACCTCGACACCACAAGGCAGATCGAAACGGCGCTGCAACTGCATGGCCTGATCTACGAGTGGGCCGACAATTCGGTGCTGCTGGAAACCTGGCAGCGGCTGATCAGCCGGTTGCAGATGTATTTCGCGCTGCATCAGCAGGCCCGCAAGGAGCCGGTGCCGGCCGAAGACGTCCATGAGATCTACGTGCAACTGATGAAGGGCCGCGACATGCGCGCTGCCCAGCGTCATGCCCGCGAACATATCAGCCTCGACTTCGAAGAGCTGCTCTCTTACGCGCGCGGCCTCGAACAGCGCCCGGGCGCCTGACCCAGACATCCCAGCCAACGGACAAATACGTGCAGATCCAAACCATCAGAGCCTATCACGTCGTGCAGCCCTTCGTGGACGGGCCCTACCGCATGTCCAAGGGACGTGAGGCCGACGCCTTCGACGCGGTGATTGTCGCCATCACCGCCGACAACGGACTGACCGGCTGGGGCGAGATGGCGCCGCTCGGCAATTTTTACTCGCCCGCGTTTCCGATGGGAGCGCGCGCGGGCGTGCCGGAAATCGCGCCGCACCTCATCGGCCACGACCCGCGCGGGCTGGCCAGCATCGGCCGGCTGATGGACACGGTGTTCAAGAGCCATCCCTACATCAAGTCGGCGCTCGACATGGCCTGCTGGGATCTCGCCGCGCGCGCCGCCGACGTGCCGCTGGTCACGCTGCTGGGCGGCAAGGAGAGCGACACCGCCGAGCTCTACAAGGTCGTCACCCATGGCAGCGTCGACGCCATGGCCGCACTGGCCAAGCGGATCGTCAAGGATGGCTTCCACCGGCTGCAGGTCAAGGTCGGCGGCAATGTCCATGACGATATCGAGCGCGTCACCGCGGTCGCCGCCTCGGTGCCGAAAGGCACGGTCATCTTCTGTGACGCCAATGCCGGCTGGACGCCGTACCAGGCGCGCCAGTTCGCCGATGCCACGCGCGCCATCGACTATACGTTCGAGCAGCCCTGCACGACGATCGACGAGAATATGTCGGTGCGCCGTATGCTCGACAAGCCGATGGTGCTCGACGAATCCGTCACCTCGCTCGAGGAAATGCTGGAGATCCATCGCCGGGGTGCGGCCGATGGGCTGACGCTGAAGATCTCGCGGCTCGGCGGCGTGACGAAGACGCGTCTGATCCGCGACGTTGCCGTCGACCTCGGCTTCATGATGACGGTCGAGGACACCGGCGGCGCCGAGATCGACACCGCCGCCATGGCGCACCTGTCGCTGTCGACGCCGGAAGAGCGCCGGCTGCACGCTATCGCCTTCCATGAGTGGGTGACGGTGCGCACGGCGTCGAACATGCCGCCGGTCACGGGCAGCCGCATGGGCATTCCGGACGGACCGGGCCTCGGCATCGATGTCGTTCCCGACCTGCTTGGCGCACCGTTCTTCGAGATCGGCCGCTGAGATGAAAATCCGCAGCATCAAGGCCACGCCGATCAATCTGCGCCTCGAAGCGCCCTATGGCTGGGTGTTCGGCGAGCTCGACGGATTTTCGCAGACCATCGTCGAAGTCGAAACCGAGGACGGGCTGATCGGCGTCGGCGAGGCGCCGACGCCGGCGGCCGCCGCCATCGTCAATGATATCCTGGCACAACGCCTGGTCGGCCGCGACGCCTTCGACATCGCCGGCGCCGAGCATGTCTGCCTTCCCTTCTGGACCGGCGTGCAGTCGATCAACGACCGCACCCGCATCATGGCGTTCGGCGCCATCGAGATGGCGTTCTGGGATCTGCGCGGTAAGGCGTGGAACCAGCCGCTCTACCAGTTGCTTGGCGGCGCCGTGCGCAAGGACATCCCGTTCACCGACTATTTTTCTCTGCGCGGCGACGGGCCGAAGGTGAAAGGCGAAACGACGCCGGAGGAAGTCGCCGACTATTGCGTCGAGTTGCACGAGACCTATGGAACGACTTTCTTCGAAGGCAAATTCTCGACGCAGGATCCGAAAATCTCGCTGAGAATGGTCGAGCTGATCCGCAGGAAGCTTGGCGACGACGCGATGATCCGCATCGATTCCAACCAGGCCTATTCGCTCAGCACCGCGCGGCGCCTGGCGCGACCGCTGGAGGATCTCGGCGTGCGCAACTGGGAAGATCCGGTGGCGACGATCGAGGAGATGCGGGAGCTGCGGCGCCATTGCTCGATCCCGTTCTCGACCCACAACATCGACATCGCGCGCGCCATGGACCTCAAGGTGCCTGACGCCTTCGTCGGCAACCCGACCGTGCATGGCGGCATCGGCCGCATGCTGCGCTTCGTCGGCGCCTGCGAGCACGCCGGCATCGACTTCTGGTGCTACAGCGGCGACAGCGGCATCGGCAGCGCCGCCTACCTGCATCTGTGCGCGGCGCTGGGCTGGATCCGGGAGCCGAACCAGTCGCTGTTTCGCATGCAGCCGACCGATATCACCGAGGAAGGGCCGTTTTCGCCGAGGAACAATGTCGTGCGCGTGCCGGAAGGCCCCGGTCTCGGCATCACCTTGTCGCGGGAAAACCTCGCGGCCTGCCATCGCGATTTCACCGAGAACGGCCCCTGCAACAAATATCACGACCCGGCTGCGCCCGGGACATACCGCCGTTTGCCGCTGAACTAGGAGAATGAGGACGAAAAGGAGGCGTGTTCAAGAACAACGGTTCGTCGCCGCGATCGTGTCGTGACGGCAAGACCGGACGGGTGGAAGCATTGCCTCAAGAAAATCTGACCCCTCCGCCGCGAGGATCGGATGGACCGGGGAAAACCGCGTGCTACAGTTCCGTCGACCGACAACATTGACGACCTGGACAGGAGAACTCCACGGAATTTCGTCAACTGGAAATGCATTCTTCAGCCATAAGAAACAGGGGAAAGGGTTAAACCCATGAGCAAGAACTACCGCATTCTCGACCTGATCCGGCGCAACCGCTCGCCGCTTGAAAATCACCTGATCGACGGTCTTGTCGACGGCCGCGTCAGCCGCCGCGACTTCATCCGCCATGGCAGCCTGCTCGGCCTGTCGCTGCCGCTTCTGGGCGGCATCACCACGGCAGCCGGCCTCAGTGGCATGCCGTCGCTCGCCCGCGCCCAGGGCGCTCCCGGCGCCACCATCCGCGTCGCCAGCAGCGTGCCGGCAGCGGCCATCGACCCGGTCACCATCGCCGACGCCGGCGGCCTGCTGATCATGCAGCAGGTTGCCGAATTCCTCTGCGTGGACGGCCCCGACCTCGTGCTCAAGCCGGCACTGGCCGAAAGCTGGAAGCCGAACGACAACGGCTCGGTGTGGACGTTCAAGCTGCGCAAGGGCGTAAAATTCCACTCAGGCGGCGAGATGAAGGCCGAGGACGTGGTGGCGAGCATCGACCGCCTCGCCGATCCGGCCAATTCGTCCAACGCGCTGTCGGTGTTCACCGGCATCCTGTCGAAGGGCGCCAGCAAGAAGGTCGACGACTACACGGTGGAATTCCACCTCGACGCGCCGAACGGCAACTTCCCCTACATGCTGTCGTCCGACAATTACAACGCCGTCATCATTCCGGCTGACTACAAGGGCGATTACGAGAAGAGCTTCGACGGCACCGGCCCATTCAAGGTCGAGAAATATACGCCGAAGGTCGGCGCGTCCTTTGTCCGCAACGACAATTACTGGGGCGAGAAGGCGCTGCCGGAGCGCACCGAATTCACCTTCTTCACCGACGTGCAGCCGATGATCCTGGCGCTGCAAGGCGGCCAGGTCGATATCATCAACCAGATGCCGGTGCTCGCCGGCGTCGCCCTGCTCAACGATCCGAGCATCGACATCATCAGCCTGAAGTCTTCGGCTCATCAGCAACTGCATCTGCGCTGCGACGACGGCCCGCTGAAGGATGCCCGCGTGCGCCGCGCCATCGCCCTCAGCATGGATCGCGACAAGTTGGTCGCGGGTCTGATGAAGGGTCGCGCCGTGGCTGGCAATGACAGCCCGTTCGCATCGGTCTATCCGTCAACCGATACGAGCGTGCCGCAGCGCAAGCAGGACATCGCGCAGGCCAAGCAGCTGATGGAAGCCGCCGGTGCCAGCAAGGGCTTCAAGATCACGCTGACCACCGAGCGCTACCTCGAAATCCCCGAATATGCTCAGCTCATCCAGAACTGGGTCAAAGAGATCGGCATCGAGCTCGAGCTCAACATCCTCGACCAGAGCGGCTATTATGGCGACGCGGTGTTCGGCAAATCGAACTGGCTGGATTCGGTCATGGGGATCACCGATTACGGCCACCGCGGCGTGCCCAATGTCTATCTTGCCGCTCCGCTGAAGAGCGACGGCACCTGGAACGCGGCGCATTTCAAGAACAAGGACTACGACGCGCTGGCGACCAGCTATATCGCCGCGCTCGATCTGGAGGCGCAGAAGGCCGACGCCGGCAAGATCCAGAAGCTGCTGCTCGAGGAAACGCCGGTCATCTTCGGCTATTTCTACGACTACCTGACGGCGACGGCGAAGGGCGTGGCCGGCGTGCAGCCGACCGCCATGTCGCAGCTGTTCCTCGACAAGGCATCGAAAGCCTGACCAGCAAGGGAAAGCCAATCCTCTGACAGCCAGCTCCTGCAAGGGGGCTGGCTCCACAAGGAGTCATAGCCATTCTCTCCTTCTTTGCCCGGCGTGTCTCGCTGTCGCTGGTGACGCTGTTCCTGCTCAGCATCATGGTGTTCCTGGGTGGCCAGGTTCTGCCCGGCAATGTCGGACGCGCCATATTGGGGCCGTTCGCCGACCAGCGCGCGGTCGACGCGCTCAATCACACGCTTGGCGTCGATCGCCCGCTGCTCACCCAATATGCGACCTGGATCTGGAACTTTATCCGGGGCGACATGGGCACGTCCTACATATTCCGCTCGCCAGTGGCGCCGTTCGTGATCGATGCCTTGGGCAATTCGATGAAGCTGGCGGCGGTCGCCTTCGTGCTGGTGGTGCCGATCGGTATCCTGGGCGGGGTGGTGGCCGCGCTGAACCTCAACCGCCCGCTCGACCGCATCATCAGCCTGGGCGGCCTGTCGGTGACGGTGCTGCCGGAGTTCGTCACCGGCATCATCCTGATCCTGATCTTCGGTGTCTGGTTGCGCTGGCTGCCGATCTCGGCCGCATGGCCGAAGGACGCCGGCTTCTTCACCCAACTCTATTATCTGATCCTGCCTTCGCTGCCGCTGTTCCTGGTGCTGTTCGGCTATATCGCCCGCATGGCGCGCTCGGGCATGATCGAGGCGCTCGATTCCGACTATACGCGAACGGCGGTGCTCAAGGGCCTGCCCTGGCGCACGGTGATCTGGCGCCATGTGCTGCGCAATGCGCTGCTGCCGACCATCACCGTGATTGCAACGCAAACCGGCTACCTCATCGGCGGCCTGGTGGTGATCGAGACGCTGTTTCGCTACCAGGGCATCGGCTCGCTGATCTTCACCGCCGCGCGCGGCAAGGATTTCCCGATGCTGGAATCCGGCATCCTCACCATCGGCATCGTCTATGCGGTGGCCACATTGATCGCCGACTTCCTCTATTCCGTGCTCAATCCACGCATCCGGCTGGGGTCAGATCAATGAGCGTCGTCCAGACCACCTCACCCGCACAAGACGATACGCGCCGGCGCGGCGCGGTGGCGGAAGTCTTTTTCTCCCTGCTGCGCTCGCGGACGTTCCTCGTCGGCTTCGCCATCGTCATGTTCTGGGTCGCCTGCGCGCTGTTTGGCGAACATTTCGCACCCTACGATCCGCTTGCCGACGACATCATCAACGCGCTGGCGCCGCCTTCATCCGAACATTGGTTCGGCACCGACCAGATCGGCCGCGACGTCTTCTCGCGCGTCATCGTCGGCTCGCGCGACATCCTGACCGTCGCCCCGCTGGCCACCTTGCTGGCGACGATCGCCGGCACCGCGCTCGGCCTGCTCACCGGCTATTTCCGTGGGCTCGTCGACGATGTCGTCAGCCGCATCCTCGAAGCCTTCATGGCTATTCCCGTGGTCATCGTGGCGCTGCTCGCCATCGTGGCGCTCGGCACCTCCAAGACCACGGTCATCGTCGTCATTGGCCTCAGCTTCGCACCGATCATTGCCCGCACCGTGCGCTCGGCGGTGCTGGCGGAGCGCGAACTCGACTATGTCGCCGCAGCCCAACTCAGGCACGAGAGTGCGCTGCATACGATGTTCGTCGAGATCCTGCCCAACGTCATCCCGCCGATCCTGGTCGAGACCACCGTGCGGCTCGGCTATGCCATCTTCGCGGTCGCGACACTCTCCTTCATGGGTTTCGGCATCCAGCCCCCGTCGCCGGACTGGGGGCTGTCGATCTCCAGCAATTACGGCATGATCGGCGGCGGCTTCTGGTGGACGGTGCTGTTCGACGCGCTCGCCATCGCCTCGCTGGTGATCGGCGTCAATCTGGCGGCCGACGGCGTTCACGGAGCGCTCAATGATTGACCCCGCCACGGTCCAATACACAAAGGCGGAGAACGCCCTCGAACTGCACGACCTATCGGTCGCCTACCGGGTCGCCGGCCGCAACCGGGCGGTGCTGCGCAATCTCAGCCTCAACATCGGCCAGGGCGAGGCCTATGGGCTGGTCGGCGAATCCGGCTGCGGCAAATCCACCGTGGCGCTCACCGTCGTGCGCTATTTGCCAAGGAATGGTTCGATCACAGGCGGCGCGATTTCGCTCGACGGCCAGAATGTGATGAAGCTCGACGGCGAGGCCCTGCGGCGCGCTCGCGCCGAAAGCGTCTCGATGGTCTATCAGGATCCCGGCAAGGCGCTGAACCCCTCGATCCGCGTCGGCCGGCAATTGACCGAGATCTTCGAGCTTGGCGGCATCACGGGCCAGGCAGCCACCGATCGCGCCGTCGCCATGCTCAACCGGGTGCGCATCTCCGATCCGACGAGCGTCATACAGCGTTACCCACACCAGCTGTCCGGCGGCATGCAGCAGCGCGTGGCGATCGCCATGGCGCTGGCCAACGACCCCTCGATGCTGATCCTCGATGAGCCGACCACCGGCCTCGATGCGACGGTCGAGGCCGAGGTGCTCGACCTGATCGCGCAGCTCCGGCAGGAGCTGTCGGCGTCGATCCTGTTCATCAGCCACAACCTCGCCGTCGTCTCCAACATGTGCGACCGTGTCGGCGTTCTCTATGCCGGCATGCTGGTGGAGGAAGGACCGACCGATGTTGTGTTCAACGATCCACGCCACCCCTATACGGTGGCGCTCTTGCGCTGCCTGCCGCGCGGCGGCCAACGCAAGGACCAGGGCCGGCTCGACACCATTCCGGGCTTCCTGCCGGGCATTGGCGCCGACATCAAGGGCTGCGCCTTCGCCGACCGCTGCGCGCTCGCGGACGACCGCTGCCGCACCGAATTGCCGCCGCTCTATGATCTGAGCGACGAGCGAGGCAAGCGGCTGTCGCGTTGCTTCCATCACGACAAGGCGCAATCGCTGCCGCGCGCCACGCCGAGCGATGTGGCGCCCGTGCCAAAGCCGGCGGCAGCACCCGTGCTGCGCGTCACGGGGCTGAACAAGACCTATGCCAGCCATGGCCATGCCTTGCGCGCCGTCAAGGACGTCTCGCTCGATCTTCGCCCGGGCGAAACGCTCGGGCTGGTCGGCGAATCCGGCAGCGGCAAGACCACCTTCGCCAGGCTGCTGCTTGGTCTTGTGCCGCCCGATGACGGCGGTACCATCGAGCTCGAGGGCAAGGTGCTGGCGCCTCGGCTGGAGAACCGCGGCGACGACCAGGTCAAGGCGATGCAGATCGTCTTCCAGAACCCGGATTCGGCACTCAATCGCTCGCATTCGATCCGCCACCTGATCGGCCGGGCGCTGAAGCGGCTGGCGGGCCTCTCCGGCAAGGCGCTGGAGGCCCGTCTCAACGACCTCATCCGTTCGGTGCGGCTGACCGAGCGGCATCTGGCGGTCAAGCCTCGCCAGCTTTCGGGCGGCCTGAAGCAGCGCGTCGCCATCGCGCGCGCCTTCGCCGGCGATCCACGCATCGTGGTGTGCGACGAGCCGACCTCGGCGCTCGACGTCTCGGTGCAGGCGGCCATCCTCAACCTGCTCGCCGACCTGCAGTCGAAGGAAGACGTCAGCTACATCTTCATCTCGCACGACCTTGGCGTGGTGCGTTACCTCTCCGACAAGATCGCCGTCCTCTATCTCGGCCGCATCATGGAGCTCGGGCCATCGGAAGAAGTGTTCTCCGGGCCGCACCATCCCTATACCGAGGCGCTGCTGTCGGCGGTTCCAAGACTGGACCAGACGGAGACGGCTCGCATTCGCCTCGACGGCGAAATCCCCAGCGCCACCAATCCGCCCTCAGGCTGCGTCTTCCACACGCGCTGCCCACGCAAGATCGGCCCGATCTGCGAGGAGCAGGAGCCGCCGCTCGCCGAAGCACAGCCCGGGCATTCCATCCGATGCCACATTCCCTATGCGGAGCTGGCGAGGCTGCAGAAGGCGCCGGTGACCGAGCCGGCATAGCAAGGCATCGCGCGGGTGATTGCCTGGCCGGTCACATCCGGCCGGCCATGCTGAAGGAGCGGTCGCCTTCCGAAAAACCCTGATCGCTGGTCCAGTCCTTGGCCAGCGAGCGCAGCCCGGTCAACGCGACATCCAGGACATCCGAGGAGACCGGGTTGGAGGGATAGGCAAGATAGATCGGCCGCTGGAACACCGGCGTGTTGTCGATGCGCCGCATCTCGCCGCGTTCGATATGGCCGCTGACGGCGCTGAGCGGCAGATAGGCGGCTGCTTGCCGCGACAGCACATGCTGCAGGCCGATGAAAACCAGCCCGGCCGAAATGGCCGGCTTGACCATGCCGGCAAAGGCGCGGTCGTGCTCGATGCGGAACTCGAGCCCCCAGTCCATCAAGATGTAGTTCTCGGTCCACGGCTTCGTCTGCGCGGCATGCTGGACCAGCACCACCTGATCGACGGCAAGCGTTTCATAGACGATGCCGGGATGCGGGCGCGGCAGATAGAGAATGCAGATGTCGAGCAGGCCTTCCGCCAGCTGGTCGATCGCCAGATCCGGGAAACTGCCTTCGAGCCGCAGCGCCACGTTCGGCCGCTTGGCGCGCATCCACTCGACCCATGGCGAGGTGATCAAATCCCACAAATAGGCGGGTGCGGTCAGCCGCAGCAATGTCTCATAACCATCGGGAACGGCGATGTCCTGCCGCGATTGCTCCCAGGTGCGGGTGATCGAGGAAGCATGCGGCAGGAACTGCCGGCCGGCCGGCGTCAGCGTGACGCCATCGCGATCGCGCACGAAAAGCCGCCGCCCCAACTGCTCCTCCAGCCCCCTGATCCGCGCGCTGACGGTCGACTGGGCGAGGTTCAGCCGATTGGCGGCGACGGTGAAGCTGCCATGTTCGGCAACCTCCAGGAAACTGCGCAGGTTTTCGGTATCCATGGCTTTGCTCCTGCATCGAAAATTTCGATGGACCCCATCAAAAAATATCGCTTTCCGGCTGCGGTCAACAATGACCTAAATGGCCGATCCCCCAAGGGCAAGCGAGGAATGCAGCCATGCCGAAGCATTTCATGACGATCGACGCCGCTCGCAAAAACCTGACAGCAATCGAAAATTCCGCTGTTGACGAATTGCTGGCAGGCAGGCTCGACCGACGCGATTTCCTGCGCCATGGCAGCGTTCTCGGCCTCTCCCTGCCGTTCCTGGGCGGCCTTGTCGCCGCTGCCGGCCTCGGCACGCAGAAAGCCAGCGCCGAGGGCAAACCCGGCGGCACGGTGCGCGCCGGCGTGGCCACGCCCGGCGGCGCCATCGATCCTGTCACCTACTATGACAGCGGCAGCTACCAGCTGGTTTTCCAGACCGCCGAATTTCTCTGCATCACGCAGCCGGATCTCACCCTGAAGCCGGTGCTGGCGGAAAGCTGGCCGCCGAACGAAGACGGCAGCGTGTGGACCTTCAAGCTGCGCAAGGGCGTGAAATTCCACAATGGCGAGGACTTCAAGGCCGACGACGTCGTCGCGACCTTCGACCGGCTGGCCGATCCCAATGGTGCCTCGAACGCGCTTTCGGTTTTCAAGGGCCTGCTGTCGAAGGGCGGCACAAGGAAGGTCGACGACCACACCGTCGCTTTCCATCTCGACGCGCCGAACGGCAGCTTTCCCTATTCGGTGTCGATCGACAATTACAACGCCGTCATCCTGCCGGCGAGCTACAAGGGCGACTACGAGAAGACCTTTGAAGGCACCGGCCCGTTCCGGATGGAGAGCTACACGCCGAAGGTCGGCGCGACCTTCGTGCGCAACCCCGATTATTGGGGCGAGAAGGCGCTGCCAGACCGGCTCGAGTTCAAATTCTACGGCGACGTGCAGCCGCGCATCCTGGCGCTTCAGGCCGGCGAGGTGGACATCCTCGACGCGGTGCCGCTCGATGTCAGCCAGGTCGTGCTGAACAGTCCCGACATCACCGTGCTGCGTGTCGCCTCGACCGCGCATCGCCAACTCCATATGCGCTGCGACACCGGCCCGTTCACCGACAAGCGCGTGCGCCAAGCGCTGGCGCTCAGCATCGACCGTTCCAAGCTGGTCGATGGCCTGTGCCGCGGCATGGCGGCGACCGGCAACGACAGCCCGTTCGCGCCGGCCTTCCCCGCGACAGACAAATCTGTGCCACAGCGTGTCCAGGACATCGCTAAGGCCAAGCAACTGCTCGAGGCAGCGGGTCTCGCTGGCGGTTTCGACAACACGCTGACGACGCTGCGCTATTCCGACATTCCGGGCTACGCGCAGCTGTTCCAGAACTTCGCCAAGGAGATCGGCGCCCGCATCGCGCTCAACATCGAGGACCAGGACAAATATTACGGCAAGGCAGTGTTCGGCCAGTCGGACTGGCTGGACAGCCCGCTTGGGATCACCGACTACGCGCATCGCAGCGTGCCGAATGTGTTCCTCAAGAGCCCGCTGGTCAGCGACGGCCCGTGGAACGCGGCGCATTTCAAGAGCCCGGCCTATGACGGCATGGTCACCAGTTACCTGAAGGCGCTGGACATCGGCGCACAGCGCGCGGCGGCTTCCGACATCCAGAAGCTGCTGCTCGACGAGACGCCGGTGATCTTCAGCTACTTCCCAGACCTGCTGGTGCCGGTGCGCAAGAATGTCAGCGGCCTGCCGCCAATCGCCGCCGGGCTGCTGCTCGATCGAGTATCCATAGGCTGACGCCCGTGTCCAACCGCGCGGCCGCCAAGACAAGAAAACGGGAGACTACCATTCGCAAGCCTCATTTGCGCGGTCGCGGACCGCATTTCCCCTTGCTCGACACCATCGTGCAGTATGAGTTCGAGCCGGGCTACGTCGCCTTCACCATGCCGATGCAGAAGCGGCTGCGCGTGCAGGTCGGATCGATGATCGTCGCTGACACGACCAAGGCGCTGGTGCTCTACGAGAGCGATCACCTGCCGGTCTACTACTTCCCGCTGAGCGACGTGCGCGAGGAGTTCCTGCTGCCGAGCGCGACGACGACCGAGAGCCCGTTCAAGGGTGTCGCCACGCATTATTCGCTCAACACCGGCATCACGCTGGTCGAGGATGCCGCCTGGCGTTACCTCGACCCGGTCAAGGGATCGCCGCTGCTCTCGGATTACCTGTCCTTCTACTGGCCCAAGATGACGCATTGGTATGAAGAGGACGAAGAAATCTTCGTGCACGCCCGCGATCCGTTCCGCCGCGTCGACTGCCTGCCCTCCTCGCGGCGGGTGCAGGTCATCCTCGACGGCGAACAGGTCGCCGATTCACGCCGTGGCGTGTTCCTGTTCGAGACCGGCCATCCGGTGCGCCACTACCTGCCGATCTCCGACACGCGGCTCGATATGTTCGCGCCCAGCCGCTACATCTCACGCTGCCCCTACAAGGGCCTCTCCAACTACTATCACGTGACGACCGGCAAGAAGCGGCACGAGAACATGGTCTGGTATTATCCGGAGCCGGTGCACGAGGCCGAGCGCATCAAGGGGCTGGTCTGCTTCCACCACGAACTGGTCGACAAGATCCTGGTCGACGGCGTCGAAATCCCGAAGGAGGCCACGGCTGCTTCGGACGGATATTTCTGAGCCTTGCGAACTGCAACCCGCTTGGGCCCACAGGACGCTTGATCGAAGCATGGTACAACGCATACCTTCCCTGAGCAGGGAGGGGTATGATGGATCTTTTCAAACTGGACGGCGATGTCGCACTGGTTACTGGCGCGGGCAGCGGCATAGGCCAGGCAATCGCGATCGGACTGGCCGAGGCTGGCGCCGACGTCGCCTGTTTCGGCCATGCGTCGAAGGGCGGGCTGGACGAAACAGCGCAGCGGATCACCGCACTTGGCCGCAGGGCGCTGGTATTGACCGGCACGGTGACATCGGAGAGCGACCTCGCAGCCGCGATCGATCGTGTCGAGGCTGAACTCGGTGCGCTGACGGTTGCGGTCAACAATGCCGGCATTGCCGGTTCCGAACCTGCCGAAACACTGTCGCTGGAGACGTGGCGGAAGGTGCACGAGGTCAATGTCGCCGGCGTGTTCCTGTCCTGCCAGGCCGAGGCGCGCAAGATGCTGACGCGGCGCAAGGGCTCGATCATCAACATCGCCTCGATGTCGGGCACCATCGTCAATCGCGGGCTGACGCAGGCGCATTACAATTCCTCGAAAGCCGCCGTCATCCACATGTCGAAGAGCCTCGCAATGGAGTGGGCTGATCGCGGCCTGCGCGTCAATGCCGTCAGCCCGGGCTACACGCTGACGCCCATGAACAAACGGCCGGAGGTCGCTGAAGAGATCAAGATCTTCAAGCGGGACACGCCCATGGGTCGAATGGCGACACCGGAGGAAATGGTCGGGCCGACGGTGTTCCTGGCCAGTCGCGCATCGAGCTTCGTCACCGGCCTCGACCTGATCGTCGATGGCGGCTACGTCTGCTGGTAGGAATGCCGGCGGTCGGGTGCCGGTCTTCGCCAGCAGTCTGAATTTATGCATCTCGCGAAGCCTTAGTCGTTGCGCGCGATGAACGTTGGTATATATAATTTCATCCTATGAAACGGCCGTGGCAAGAAGGGGCTTGCCGCACCGACAGCCGAGATCATGGGACCTTGATGGCTTGCACCGTGCAGGGCGCCGCAGGAGTGGCAATTGATCCGCAGGTGATCGCTCCCGCAGCGATCCGTCGGCAGCCATGACGCTGACCCTCCCGGCATATTTCATCACCCCCAATTCAGCACAATCTCGCCTGCGCCGGCTTTGGCCGCGTCAGAGCGGCAACGGCCTTGCGCAACGACAGGTCTTTCCAACACAATCAGGGAAAGACCCAGAACGGCAGAAAAAGACGCAAGAAGGGAACGAACGATAACCGTCACAGCTTGAAGGAGAACAAGCATGTCACTTCGCAGTAGAATTTCGAAACTATCGCTGGGCGCCGTGGCGCTGGCGACGCTGAGCCTGCTGACGCCTTCCGCCAAAGCCGCGGCACCGGAATCCAACGACCCGATCAAGATCGCGCTGTTCGACTGGACCAGCGTCAACCTCAACGCCAAGATCCTTGGCGGCATTCTCGAAAAGCTCGGCTACACCGTCGAATATCCGACCGCCGACTACCTCTCCAGCCTGACCACCGGCCTCACCAATGGCGACCTCGATGTCGGCCTGGAGTTCTGGGACACGACCGCCGGCGAGGCCATGAAGGCCTCCGATGCGACCGGCCAGACCGAACGGCTCGGCAAGCTCGGTCCGAAGGCCAAGGAAGAATGGTGGTTCCCCGAATACATGAAGGAGAAATGCCCCGGCCTGCCCAACTGGGAAGCGCTGAAGGACCCGAAATGCGCCGAGGCCTTCTCGACGGCAGAGACCGCGCCGAAGGGCCGTTATCTTGGCGGCCCGGTGACCTGGGAAGGCTTTGACGACGAACGCGTCGAAGCACTGAAGCTGCCCTTCACCGTCATCCATGCCGGCACCGATGCGGCGATGTTCGCCGAACTCGATTCAGCCTATCAGCGCAAGGCGCCGATCATGCTGTGGATATACTCGCCACATTGGGCACCGGCCAAGTACAAGGGCGAATGGGTGCAATTCCCCGAATACACGCCCGAATGCTACAACGACCCGAAATGGGGCGTGAACCCGGACGCCAAATATGATTGCGGCAAGCCGCATGGCGAAATCTGGAAATACTCCTGGTCCGGCATGAAGGACAAATGGCCGGTCGCCTACAAGGTGGCCAAGGCCTACACGGTCGACACCGACGAACTCAACAAGATGAGCGGCGAGATCGACCTCGACGGCAAGACGCCGGAAGATGTCGCCGCCGCCTGGATCGCCGCCCATGAGGCGGATTGGAAAGCCTGGGCGCAGTGACCGTTCCGACTGGAAGGAGACCTGGCCGTCCGATCGGCCGGGCCTCCATGGTCGATGTTCCAGAAGGACGATTGGATGACGGACGGGACTGAACAGGGGGCGGTTCAACCGGGTACGGATGGCCGCCCGGTAAAACTTGCCTGCCGCAATGTCTGGAAACTGTTCGGGGCGAACGCGGCCAATTTCATCCGCGAGCGCGACGGCAAGGCCAGCATGGCCGACGTCACTGCCGCCGGCCTGGTCGGCGCGGTGCGCGCCGTCGATCTCGAGATCCTCCAAGGCGAGATCTTCATCATCATGGGCCTGTCCGGCTCCGGCAAGTCGACGCTGGTGCGCTGCATGTCGAGGCTGGTCGAGCCGACACATGGCAAGGTCGAATTCGAGGGCAAGGACCTGCTCAAGATTTCCGACGCAGCCCTCATCGAGCTCAGGCGCCATCGCATGGGCATGGTGTTCCAGAATTTCGCGCTGCTGCCGCATCTCAACGTGCTCGACAACATCGCCTTTCCCTTGAGCATCCAGGGGCAGGACCGGGCGACGCGCGAGGCGCGGGCGCGCGAGGTGATCGAGCTCGTCGGCCTGCGCGGGCGCGAGCATTTCTATCCGCGCGAGCTTTCCGGCGGCCAGCAGCAGCGTGTCGGCATCGCCCGCAGCCTGGCGACAAAACCGGAAATCTGGTTCCTCGACGAGCCGTTCTCCGCACTCGATCCGCTGATCCGCCGCGAGATGCAGGATGAGCTGATGCGGCTGCAGACCATGCTGCACAAGACCATCGTCTTCATCACCCATGATTTCGACGAAGCCATCAGGCTGGCCGACCGCGTCGCCATCATGAAGGATGGCGAGGTCATCCAGATCGGCGCGCCGGAGGAGCTGGTGGTCAATCCGGCCACCGACTATGTCGCCGAATTCACCCGCGACGTCGACCGTGCCAAGGTGATTTCGGCCCGCGGCCTGATGCGCGCCTGCGATGGTTCGGAGCACGGTGGCACGGTTGCGCCGGAGGCCAAGATCGCCAGCTTCTCGGCCGCCATCGTGTCCGCCGGCAAGCCGTTCGCGGTGGTCAACGGTACGGGCAAACCGATCGGCGAAGTGACGCCGCAAGCGGTGATCGAGCTGCTGGCCGGCATCGAGCGTTCCGGGGTCGGCGTATGACCGTCACGGCAAGCGCCAGCGAGGCAAGGCCGCCGGTTCAGCTGTGGCTGGCGATCTGGGCGCTCGCACTGGCCGCCGTGCTGGTGCTGTTCCTGTTGCAGGACAGCCTGCCCTGGGCGGTGAATTACCCGGCCAGCGCCATCGTGCCGGTCGCCGACTGGGTCAGCGCATTTATGCGCTGGATCAAGTCGAACCTGTCGTGGCTGACCCGCTCGATCACCGCCGTGCTCGGCGTGCCGCTCGACTTCGCGCTCAATCTCCTCGCCAAGAGTTTCAAGATCGGCCACGGTGCGGACGCCAATGTCCTGCCGCGGCTGTCCTGGGTCGGCGTGTGCGCTGCCGCCTTCATCGCCGGGCATGCCGCCGGCGGCAGAAAACTCGGCCTGCTGGTCGGCGGCTGCTTTCTCTACATCGCGCTGTTCGGCCAATGGACCAGCGCCATGCTGACGCTGGCGCTGATCTCCATCGCCGTGCCGTTCTGCATCGTGACCGGGCTGTTCGCAGGCATCTGGGCGTGGCGCAAGCCATGGGCCGAGAGGCTCATCGTCTCCCCTGCCCTGGACCTGATGCAGACCATCCCGACCTTCGCCTACCTCATCCCGATGCTGCTACTGTTCGGCAACAGCCCGGTGTCCGCGATGATCGCCACCGCTATCTTCGCCACGCCGCCGATGGTGCGGGCGACGATGCTGGGCCTGTCGCGGGTGCCGTCCGAGATCGACGATTTCAGCGAGATGGCCGGCTGCACGGCGCGGCAGAAACTGTGGCGCGTGCTGTTGCCCTCGGCACGGCCGACGCTGATGGTCGGCGTCAATCAGGTGATCATGCTGGCGCTCAACATGGTGATCATCGCCTCGATGATCGGCGCCGGCGGCCTCGGCTACGACGTGCTTTTGGCGTTGCGCGCCCTGAAGGTCGGCGAGGCGATGGAAGCCGGCCTCGCGATCGTCGCACTGGCCATCGCGCTCGACCGGCTGAGCCAGGCCATCGCCCACAAGCAGGCGAAGGGCAATGTCCACCAGGAGGCGAGCCCGAGCTTCTGGCGGCGCTACCCCAATCTGACACTGGCCATCGCCATCCTTGCCGTCACCACTCTGATCGGCCTGTTCGTGCCGGCCTTCGCGGCGGTGCCGAAGGCGATCACCTTCACCACGGCGCCGTTGTGGAAGGCGGCGGTGAACTGGGTCACCATCAACTTCTTCGACACGATCGAAGCGTTTCGCGTGGCGCTGATCCTCAACGTGCTGAACCCGGTGCGCGCCTTCTGCGAAGGCTTTCCGTGGCTGGGTGCGGTATTGCTGCTCGGCCTTGCCGGCTATCAGTTTTCAGGTTTGAGGCTGGCTGCCCTAGTCGCAGCGCTGACCGCTTTCTGCGCGGTCACAGGCCTGTGGGAGAAGACCATGGCAACGGTCTATCTTTGCGGCATCTCGGCCTTCATCGCCTGCCTGATCGGCATTCCGATCGGCCTGATGGCCGCGCGCAGCGACCGCTTCGAGAAGATCGTCACGCCCGTCATCGACACGCTGCAGGTGCTGCCGTCCTTCTGCTTCATCATCCCGGTGGTGATGCTGTTCCGCGTCGGCGACGTCACCGCGATGATCGCCACGATCGCCTTCGCCGTGGTGCCAGCCATCCGCTACACCAATCACGGCATCAGGCAAGTGCCGCCGGCGCTGATCGAGGCGGCCAAGGTTTCGGGCTGCACGCCGCGCCAGACGTTTTTCCGTGTGCAATTACCGCTGGCGCTTCCCGAAATCATGCTCGGCGTCAACCAGACGATCCTGATGGCGCTGGCGATGATCATCATCTGCGCCATGGTCGGCACCCGCGACCTCGGCCAGGAGGTGTTCATCGCGCTGTCGAAGGCCGATTCCGGCCGCGGCATCGTCGCCGGCCTCGCCATCGCCTTCATCGGCATCGTCGCCGACCGGCTGTTCAATGCCTGGACGGCGAAGGCACGGGCGAGACTGGGGTAATACTCAACCGCCAATACCACCAAAAGGAGAGAAGAGAATGACCAGCAGGGTAGCCAGCTGCACCTGCGGACAATTGCGGATACATTGCCCGCAAGAGCCGATCCTGGTGTCGCTTTGCCATTGCCTCGACTGTCAGCGGCGGACCGGCAGCCCGTTTGGCATCGCGGCCTTCTTCGACGCCGCGGCGACCGAGATCCGGGGCCAATCGAAGACATTCCAACGCGATTCCGACAGCGGCTTCCCGATCAGCTTCCATTTCTGCGGAACGTGCGGGTCTACCGTGTTCTGGTATCCGTCACGAAAACCGGAGGCGGTCGCCGTGGCCGTCGGCTGTTTCGCCGATCCGTCCTTCCCGGCGCCGACAAAATCAGTCTACGACAAGCGCCGCCACGGCTGGGTCATTGTGCCAGGCTGACGCCAAAGCCTCCTGGGGCCACTACTCGGCCGCGACGCCTTTCACCTCGAGATAGCTTTCCATCGAATCGTCCAGCGCCTGCAGCCAAGGCGTATGGTGCAGCGGTGCCATGGTGCCGGTCATCAGCGAGCGGTAGGCGTGGTCGCGGAAGCCCATGATGTTCTCCGCCTTGTGGTGCTCCCATTCCATGAACGTCTGGTTGACCGCCTCGACGTCGAAGCCCGGATAATCGGTCTGGTCCATCAGCTCCTTGGTGTAGTCGCCCTGGAACCAGATCATCTGCTCGGCGTCTTCGAGCGTCTCCTCTCGCGCCCGCCATTTGGCGCCGTGTTCGGCCATCGCCTCGGCCGACGGCAGCTTGATACGGCCCATGATGACGTCGCGGGCGAACCAGGCCTGCGCGTCAAACATGTTGAAGGTGTAGAACTGGTCCTGCATGCCGATGTAGGAGAGTTGCGGGTTCTTCTCCCAGACGACGCCTTCGTAGAGGTCGAGCGGCCACATGCGGTTGGCTGTCTTGAGCTTCAGGTCGTCGGTCAAGAACGGGAAGGAATGCAGGTAGCCGGTGCACAGGATGATGGCGTCGACATCCTTGGTCGAGCCGTCCTTGAAATGTGCGGTCTTGCCGACGACCTTCTGTAAGAGCGGCACCTCCTTCCAGTTCTCCGGCCATTTGAAGCCCATCGGCTTGGAGCGGTAGCTGGAGGTGATCGATTTCGCGCCGTATTTGTAGCATTGCGAACCGATGTCCTCGGCCGAATAGGAACGGCCGATGATCAGGATGTCCTTGCCCTTGAACTCCATCGCGTCGCGGAAATCATGGCTGTGCAGGATGCGGCCGTTGAAGGTCGAGAAGCCTTCGAAATACGGAACGTTGGGCACCGAGAAATGCCCGGAGGCGACGACGACATTGTCGAACTCTTCCGAATAGGTGACGTCGTTGGTGCGGTCATGCGCGGTGACGGTGAATTTCTTGGTCTCGTCCGAGAACGTCACCATGCGCACCGGGCTGTTGAAGCGCACCCATTTGCGCAGGCCCGACTTCTCGACGCGGCCCTTGATGTAGTCCCAGAGCACGGCGCGCGGCGGATAGGAGCCGATCGGCCGGCCGAAATGCTCCTCGAAAGTGTAGTCGGCGAATTCCAGGCACTCCTTCGGTCCGTTCGACCAGAGGTAGCGGTACATCGAGCCGTGCACCGGGTCGCCATGCTCGTCGAGGCCGGTGCGCCAGGTGTAGTTCCACAGGCCGCCCCAGTCGGACTGCTTTTCGAAGCAGACGATTTCGGGAATGTCGGCGCCCTTGTCTTCAGCCGATTTGAAGGCCCTGAGCTGAGCCAGACCGGACGGGCCGGCTCCGATGACGGCAACGCGAGTGTTCATTCCGGGCCTCCTCTTCTTGATTTCCCCAGCGAAACAAATTTCACTGACAGGACAGTAATTGGCGCTTCGGTGCTGTCAACAGACATCTGCGCGAACTGCATTTGCGCACAATGGATTCCGGGCGAAAAACCCGCGGCGGCCGCGATAGCCGGACTGGCGCGTGCGACATAAGATGGCTTGCCGTCGCGGTTGCGCTCCTGTATCGGCACCTGACATGTTCACCTTGAGTGAAATAAATCTTCTGGGTTCGGGGGCGAGATGGCGAAGACAATTTCCGATTCCAAGGCCGGTCCAGGACCCGCAAAGGCAAAGCCGTTGCCCAAGGTCTCGGCGGACGGCAAGACCATCCGGGCGCCGCTGACGCAGAACCCGCATGCCATTCGCGACACCCGCGAGAAAGTGCTGGAGGTCGCGATCGGCCGCGAGGTGCGGGCGTTCCGCAAGAAGCTCGGCATCACGGTCGCCGATCTGGCGGTCGCCACCGACATTTCGCTCGGCATGCTGTCGAAGATCGAGAACGGCATCACCTCGCCATCGCTGACCACCTTGCAGGCGCTGTCACGCGCGCTCGGCGTTCCGGTGACAGCCTTCTTCCGCCGCTTCGAGGAGGAGCGCAGTGCGGTCTTCGTCAAGGCCGGCCAGGGGTTGGACGTCGAGCGCCGCGGCACCCGCGCCGGCCACCAGTACAATCTGCTCGGCCATATCGGCTCCAACACCAGCGGCGTCGTCGTCGAGCCCTATCTGATCACGCTGACCGAGGATTCCGATGTGTTCCCGACCTTCCAGCACGAGGGCATGGAGTTCCTCTACATGCTGGAGGGCGAAGTCGTGTACCGGCACGGCAGCAACCTCTACCCGATGAAACCCGGCGACAGCCTGTTCTTCGACGCCGATGCGCCGCATGGGCCGGAGCAGCTGACGAAGCTGCCGATGCGGTATCTGTCGATTATTTGCTATCCACAGAGCGCGGGTTGAGCGGAGCTCGATCTTCCCATGGTCCCGGGAGGATCGGCGGCTCGCGACGGTCTCTTTTGCAGCATTGACGGCTGGCGAAGGCCGAAGTGACATTCGATCTCCCCCCTTGAGGGGGAGATGTCCGGCAGGACAGAGGGGGGCGAACCGCG